>JBKPQV010000198.1:0-10063 GCA_046734235.1 Acidobacteriota bacterium | reverse complement strand
GGCAATGGCAAATAAGTTACTCACTCAGTGCAATTCTATTGCAGCGCTGGTTGTTTACAGCATAGTGGTGATGGCCTTGTTTTCTGGTCTGCGTTCTATGCTGGATCTCGTCCTGGTAAGTTACGTGGTGCTTGCCTGGGTGGCGCTTTCACGACTGTTTAGGCATGTGAAGTCGAATGCCAGGGCTTAAGAGGCACGCAGGAAAAGTACGTTTGAAGATCTTTGTTCTAACCGACATTCCTTCACCCTATCAGGTCGAAATTCTCAATGAAATTGCGAATGACAGTGAGGTAGATCTGCATGTAGCCTACTTACGCGATGCTGACCCTGACAGGTTATGGACAGGCAGCAAAATCCAACACGACTTTGTTGTTTTGAATAATGGCGCAGGAAAAGTTGCTTCTGCATGCAACATCTTGAAAAGCGCTGACTTTGCTGTCTTCAATTTCTATCTACATCCTTACGCGCAGAAGCTGATAGACGAACGGGCGAGATCTCGCAAACCCTGGTGCTTTTGGGGAGAACGACCGGGACTTAAAAAGCCAGAATGGATCGGCCGGCTCGCAAGATTGTGGAAGCTACGTTGGCTTCACCGGTCTTCCGCGCCTATCTGGGGAATCGGGAAATTCGCGGTCGAGCGATATCAGTTTGAGTTTGGACCACGGCATCGATACTTCAATTTTCCTTACTTCTCACAGTTGGACCGCTTCAAGGTGGGCCGGGAATGCCGTCATGATGTTGACGAAACCGTTTTCCTGTACTCCGGATCGTTGATTCACCGCAAGGGAGTTGATTTGCTAGCGCGATCATTTGTGCGACTCCGTAATGAAGGGCACAAAGCAAAACTAAGAATTCTTGGCACCGGGCCTTTACTCCCGAAGCTACGTGACACACTGAGTTCCGTTCCCGAATCAGTTGAATTCATTGGATTCTCCGATTGGAGTGAATTGCCGAAACACTACGCAAGCAGCGATGTTCTTTGTGTGCCTTCACGTTATGACGGCTGGGGATTGGTTATCCCCGAAGGGTTAGCTTCCGGTCTCCCCGTGATCGCCACAGATCGTATGGGTGCCGCTCTTGAGTTTGTCGAAACAAACAAGAATGGCTGGTTGATAAAGTCAGACAACGAAGAAGCGATTGTGAACGTCATGCGCGAAGCAGTTTCCGCTCCCAAATCTACACTGAACAATCTTTCTCAGGGTGCAATCGAAAGCGTTGAAAACCATAGTCTAACTCTGGGTGCGGCAAGATTTAAAAATTATGTTCGTGAAGGTATTCAAGACTGGGCTTCGTAGCTAAATCTGATGTGTAGCATCGCAGGGTTAGTTCAAAAGACGCGTGGTGAAAATATTTCGAGATCTGCCGTAGAACGAATGAATGCGGCTCTACATCATCGTGGACCAGATGATCTTGGCCAGGTAACTATTTCGACAAATGGCAATCAACCTCTTAGCGTTGTGCTTGGCAATACACGCCTTGCGATCATCGACTTGTCAGCTGCCGGGCATCAACCAATGTGCGATCCCGACACCGGCAATTGGATCACCTACAACGGAGAAACCTATAACTTTCGCGAATTGAGGAACGAAATTGGAGACGAGTTTGGTCCATGGCGGTCAAACACGGACACGGAAGTAGTTTTGAGAGCGTATCGTAAGTGGGGTGTTGAAGCATTCGCACGACTTCGCGGAATGTTTGCTTTAGCGATTTGGGATAGTGGCAAAGAAGAACTCTTACTTGCAAGAGATCGGTTCGGAATAAAACCACTCTACTATTTCACCGATAAGAAGCAGGTGTCGTTGCTTTTCGCCTCAGAAATACGAGCTCTGCTGGCTAGTGAACTTGTTCCGAGAAGACTCTGTACTCGCGCAGTCAGATCCTACCTGGAATTTGGATCCATTCAAGCTCCGCTGACGATAATAGACAATGTCACCTCATTGAAGCCGGGACACTGTCTGAGAGTTCGAAACAATGCTACGTCATCGTCACTCAGTTTTGAGCTATCTCAGCTAGAGCCATTCAGTGCTACCCCTCAATCTGCTCCTTCGTCAAAGTCAGAGGCCATAGCAGCGCTAAGAAAGTTACTCGAAGACTCAGTACTAGCCCACTTGGTCAGTGACGTTCCAATTGGTGTCTTCCTGTCTGGAGGCATGGACTCGAGCGCACTTGTAGCGTTAATGAGTCGTATTAGTTCTGAAGTACCGAAGACATTCAGTGTCATCTTTAATGAGCAGCAGTTTAATGAGGCCAGCCACTCACAATTCATTGCTAATAAGTTTGGAACGGACCACCGCGAGATAAGACTAAACGAAAGCACTCTCCTCGATACGCTTCCGAATGCGCTGGCAGCAATCGATCAGCCAACAATGGACGGAATAAACACGTTTGTTGTCGCAAAGGCAGTGAAGAACGCGGGCGTAACAGTTGCCTTGTCCGGCTTAGGCGGCGATGAATTATTTGGAGGCTATCCAAGCTTTGGTCGAGCGATTCGCCTTAATTCAACAGGCAGCCTGGTAAGAACAGCATTAAGGACAATCGCTCCGATTGGGCAGTTAGTGCAGAGCAACTCGACGCAACAAAAGAAACTGTGGCAGCTGGCCTCAAGTGACATCACTGCGTCAGAAATTTATCGGATTACACGACAATTGTTTGCCCCAAGTGATGTCGAGTCATTAAGTATAAAGCACACGACAGAGCTTTCTCAGACTTACGAAAACGGACACTCGGACGTATTCAACGCGATTTCAAAAATGGAGATCGAGGGCTACATGGCAAACACGCTGCTGCGTGACACCGACAGCATGAGCATGGCCCATTCGCTGGAAGTACGCGTGCCCTTTGTAGATCCCGTGGTAGTCGATTTTGTTTTGAATCTGCCAGGTGAATGGAAGGTAAATGGCAATGGAGCGTCGCAACCAAAACCCTTCCTGGCTGAAACGCTTGGCGATCTATTGCCGGCTGAATTTCTGAATCGAAAGAAGATGGGGTTCACACTACCGTTTGAAAAGTGGATTTGCGGAACTCTTCAGCAGGAAATTTCCGCGATTTTCAATGATCAAGAGTTGTTGGAAAACGCGGGAATCAGTAAAGACGCCGCGAAAGAAGTTTTTGAGTCCTTCAAACGAAGGCCAAGAGCTGTTGGTTGGTCGCGCCCGTGGTCAATCTACGTTCTCGCAAAGTGGTGTGATCTGAATCACGTGACGATTTG
Source organism: Acidobacteriota bacterium (assembly GCA_046734235.1). Lineage (GTDB taxonomy): Bacteria > Acidobacteriota > Blastocatellia > Pyrinomonadales > Pyrinomonadaceae > PSRF01. Next base: position 6,855 of record JBKPQV010000198.1, on the reverse strand, counting down.
AGAGTTTTTAGTTTGTGAAGGTCTTACACGTCATTCCCTCAGTCGACGAGCGATCCGGAGGTCCTGCACAGGCGATTTTCCCCATGTGCCAGGCACTAAAGGCAAACGGTGTCGAAGTACATTTGACAACTACTAACGCGGGTCTTGATTTGAACGGAACCAGTTTATGCACCCCGGTTAATTACAGGGATGTGTCTACGACATTCTTTCCATTGCAATGGGGCTCATCATTCAAATTCTCGCGACCCTTGTCGCTGTGGCTAGACAAGAATGTTGCTCAGTTTGACCTGGTCCATATCCATGCTGTCTTTAATCACTCCTGTATAGCTGCCGCGGCGGCGTGCCGTCGGCACCAGGTGCCCTATGTTGTTCGACCGCTCGGGACCTTACACCCCTGGGGAATGCAACAAAATAAGTTTGTGAAGAAAATGTTTTGGACCCTAACGGGCGAGCGGATGCTTAATGCAGCGGCGACCATTCACTACACCACCGAGGCAGAGAAACAAGCGGTGGAGAATTCGCTTGGGATAAACAAAGGGACTGTGGTGCCGCTGGGAATTGATAGCGCAATTGCCGAACTGCCGCTTTCTGATGCAAGGGGGGCAACGCCACCCGACAGTAGTTACATGCTGTTGCTCTCTCGTCTGCACCGTAAGAAGGGTATCGAAATCCTGATCGAAGCGTTCGAGACATTGTCTAATGAGGAAGAGTTTAGGGATTGGCGATTGGTGTTAGCTGGAGAAGGTGAAGAGAGCTATGTACAGAGCCTGAGAGATAAGGCCGCTTCGGGTCGGTCGGCGGATCGGATTATTTTTGCAGGGTGGCTGGAAGGAGCGGAGAAGAGACTATTTCTTAGGAAGTCAGATTTATTAGTACTTCCTTCCTATACTGAAAACTTCGGAGTATGTGTTTTGGAAGCCTTGTCGTGCGGTGTCCCGGTCGTAATAAGCCCGCATGTCAACCTGGCCAGTTCGGTCAGCACATCGGGGGCTGGGTGGATTGCCGAGGTCAATTGCGACGATCTTGCCGAAAAACTCCGCGAAGCATGTCGATCCAAAGAAGAACGCGTGCGCCGAGGTAATGCAGGTAAGACGTTGTCGCTGAAATTTACCTGGCCGGCAGTCGCCGACCAATTGGTGGCGATGTATTCGAGATTGCTTGGTTTCGGGAATTGACGTCAGGATGCTCGACCAAATAACTCCACTGGTCCTTACCTACAACGAAGCGCCGAACATCGGTCGCACGCTGAAACAGCTAAGCTGGGCAAACGATATCGTTATAGTCGATAGCTTTAGCGACGACGCAACCAAAAATATTGTTGCAGGGTTTCCACATGCTCGCATTTTCGAGCGAGTGTTTGATTCACATCGCGAACAGTGGAAGTTCGGTTTGAAAGAAACCGGAATCAAAACACCATGGGTGCTCGCTCTCGACGCTGACTATGTGTTGAGCGATGAGCTCGTTTCTGAACTGAAGGCACTTCAGCAAGATGAATCGATCAATGGATATCAAACTGAGTTCATCTATTGCTTAAACGGCAAAAGATTGCGGAGTGGCATTTATCCGTCGGTGACAGTCTTATACAGGCGCGAGTTCGCCGACTACTTTCAGGATGGCCACACGCAACGTGTGCAAGTGAGAGGACCGATTGCCCGGTTGCAGAGCAAGATCCTTCATGACGATCGAAAACCCCTAAAACGTTGGTTTTTTGCTCAAGTCAACTACGCCGAGCTCGAAGCGAAAAAATTGGCCATGACCAAACGAGGAGATTTGTCGTTTGAAGATCGATTACGCAACTGGTGCATAGTTGCGCCGGCAGCGGTAGTCATCCATTGCCTTATTTTCCGAGGCGGTATATTTGATGGGTGGGCTGGATTGTTCTACGCCTTTCAGCGAAGCCTGGCAGAGTTAATGCTCTCGCTTTTCCTGTTGGAGTTTAAGATACTGCATCGCCAGGATGACAAAATAACGTCCCTTCAAAGTAGTGTGGATGGAAACGAAAACCAACATCAGGCAGGCATCTAAAACTCAACCTGTGGTGAGCCACCATGGTTTTACGGCATTCAAGTTGAGCGTTCTTGTCCCTGTTTACAACGAGCGACATGTCGTTGGGGCGAGTCTCAGACGCGTGCTGGCGCTTAAAGATCCGCTTATTAGCGAGCTCGAAGTTATCGTTGTCGATGATTACAGCAACGATGGCACCTGGGAACTCTTGCAGCAAATCGCGCGAGACGATTCGCGAATACGATTGCTGCGAAATGAAGGTAACCTTGGAAAAGGTGCGGCGCTTAGAAAAGCTATCGCTGAATGTAGCGGAGACATCAGCGTCGTCCACGATGCAGATCTTGAATATGACCCAGCCGACATACCTTCATTACTAATACCGTTCGCCAAGGAAGGCGCTGATGTTGTTTATGGATCGCGTTACCTGTCAGCACCATATCGTCGCGCCCTAATGCATCGGCACACCACAATCAACAAGATCCTGACATCGACCAGCAACTGGTTCACAGATCTCAACCTTACTGATATCGAGACTTGTTACAAAGCAATCAAAACTGACTTACTGAAATCAATACCGATTCGCAGTAACGACTTTCGCGTCGAGGTTGAACTTACGTTCAAATTAGCGAAACGGCGAGCTCGAATCTTTGAAGCTCCGATTCGTTACCTTCCGAGAACTCGTGATGAAGGAAAGAAGATCCGTGCCTTCGATGGCCTCCTGGCACTCTTCTCGATGCTTCATTATTGGATCGTCGACGATATCTATATGGAAGATGAGTACGGTTCGAGAATTCTCACTGAACTCGAACACGCGCGCCGTTTCAACAGGTGGATGGGTAAAACATTGCGCCCGTTCGTTGGCGACAAAGTGCTCGAAATAGGTGCTGGCATTGGAAATCTGACGGCCCAATTTATTCCGCGTGATCATTACGTTGCCAGCGATATCAATCCTCACTACCTTCGCTATTTGCAATCGTATGCCTTCGGTAAACCATATCTCGATATTTTGAAGATTAATGCGGAGGAACCAGACGACTTCAATGGGTTAGAGGAAAAGTTTGATACCGTCCTGATGATCAATGTCCTCGAACACGTTAACGACGAAATGAAGGCCCTCGACAATATCAAGCGGGCCCTTGCGCCCGGAGGGCGTGCAATAATCCTCGTTCCCCAGCATCCGCGGATTTATGGTTCACTTGATGAAGTTTTGCAGCATCGAGAACGTTACTCATTGAAAAAGCTGAATGGTTCAATGACTGAAGCTGGATTCAGGATCGAAAAGATCTTTGATTTCAATTCAGTGTCGGTGCCGGGCTGGTGGCTTAACGGTCGACTACTTAAACGAACCAAGTTTTCCCGCGTTCAGTTGAAGGGCCTTGACATGTTGATGCCCTTGCTCGCACGAATTGATCCTATTTGGCCGTGGAGTGGGTTAAGCCTCATTGCTGTTGGTATAAAAGACTGACCTGCCCTTAGTTTCAATTAACTTAATGATTATTCTTGGCATAAACGCCTATCACGGTGATGCTGCTGCTGCGATTATCAGAGATGGAAAGTTAATCGCCGCGGTAGAGGAAGAACGTTTCAATCGAGTCAAACATTGCGCCGGTTTTCCGATCGAATCAATCAAATACTGCCTGCACGAAGCGAAGGTGGGAATTGAACAACTCGATCACATTGGGATTTCGCGCGATCCGTCCGCCCACTTGCACAAGAAAGTATTCTTTGCAGCGACACGCGCCGCAAAGCAAGCGGCTGGAAAGACCAAACCGCGAACCATGGAAGCTGTGAGTACTGTCGAACTTCCCGACCAACAAAACGGCGGTAATGGCCACGGCTCCGGGGTCTTTGCGCAGATCAAAGACCGGCTCGGTAATGCCGCGAAAGTGCGAGATCTCAAAGACGAGTTGGCCCGGCAGCTTGGCGTGCCCAGAAGTCAAATAAGCGCACAGTTTCATAACGTCGAACATCACCGGGCTCATCTCGCAAGCGCATTTTTCGTCTCGCCATTTGCACGAGCAGCATTACTATCAATCGATGGGTTCGGTGATTTTATTTCCACCATGTGGGGTATCGGCGAAGGAAACTCAATTGAAGTTTTGGGTCAGGTGGAATTTCCCCACTCGACGGGAATTGTCTATACCGCTACCACTCAATTTCTCGGTTTCCCCCATTATGGTGATGAAGGTAAGGTGATGGGTCTCGCACCGTACGGGAAACCTCGCTTCATTGAGCAGTTCCGAAACATTATTCGTACCGAAAACAATGGACAGTTTCGACTCAACCTTGATTATTTCCGTCATCACGCCGAGGGTGTTCAGATGACGTGGGACCAGGGATCACCCATAATCGGCAGGATCTTCTCAGATGAGTTCGTAAACACTTTTGGCCCAGCGAGACGCCATGGAGAAAAGCTTACTGACCGCGAACGCGACATTGCGGCAAGTCTGCAACTACGTTTAGAAGAAGTCGGTTTTCATATTCTGAACGATTTACATGAAAAGACTGGATTGACGGATCTCGGGCTTGCTGGCGGAGTTGCCTACAACTCAGTCATGAATGGAAAGATCCTATTAAACACACCCTTCAAACGTGTGTTCATTCAACCAGCAGCCGGCGATAGTGGAACCGCGCTGGGAGTCTGTTACCAAATTCATAGCGGGATTCTTAAGCGCAAATGCGATGAAGTAATGGCAGGCGCCTATACAGGACCAGAGTTTTCAAGTGAGGAAATCAGGCAAAGTCTGAAAGCATCGAGTTTGAGTTTTGAGGAATACAGTCAACGAGAAGTTACCCAAAAGGCCGCAAAAGATATTGCAGATGGTTTGGTGGTTGGTTGGTTTCAGGGCCGGATGGAGTATGGGCCACGAGCGCTTGGGAATCGGTCTATAGTCGTTGATCCTCGTCGCGCCGAAATGAAAGACATTCTTAACGATCGTATTAAGAAGCGAGAGCCATTTCGGCCTTTTGCGCCTTCAATACTGGAAGAAAGGGTTGGCGAATATTTTGAACAGACCCATCCCGCACCCACTATGTTGATGGTCTATCAGATCAGGGAAGAGAAGCGCTCTCAAATCCCCGCCGTAACACACGTCGATGGATCCGGCCGGCTGCAAACAGTTTCACGCAGCGTGAATGATCGTTACTATCAGCTGATTTCAGATTTCGACGAACTAACTGGTATACCGGTTATTCTCAACACGTCGTTCAATGAGAACGAACCTATTGTTTGCACTCCACCTGAAGCTATAAATTGTTTCCTCAAGACCAGGATGGATGTTTTGTACTTGGGAAACTATGCGGTCAGGAGGTAAATTCGAATTTGGAATTTCGGATTTCGGATTTCGTGAACCGGTCGTCCTACAATCTTCACACTAACCTTCGTCTACAGGATGACGATAAAGGAGACCTCACGATGGATAAACATGAATTGGAACAACGAACAAAACGATTTGCTTTACGAATAATTGCCTTTGTGGCCAGCTTACCAAGGGGCCGCATCGGGGATGTAGTTGGTTTTCAGCTGCTCAAGGCTGGAACCTCGGTAGGAGCAAACTATCGTGAAGCAAATCGAGCGGAGTCGAAAAACGACTTCATTCACAAGATAGCGATAGTGGAAAAGGAAGCTTCAGAAAGTCATTACTGGCTGGAACTCATCCATGAATCGAATTTGGGTGAGTTGACGGAGCGCCTATGGCTACTAAATGAAGCAGGCGAGTTGTTAGCGATCTTCACTAGCACTGGCAAAACGTCTAAAGTGAACCGACAGAAACAGTAGGTTACTTCGGGAAGCGAAATCCGAAATTCGAAATTCCAAATTCGAAATTTAAACAGACCAGACAATTATGAGAATCCTAATAACAGGCGGCGCGGGCTTTATTGGCTCGCACTTGTGTGAGCGGCTATTGAGCGAGGGCCATGAGGTCCTTTGCCTCGACAACTTCTTCACTGGTCGTCGCGAAAACATTTTGCACCTGCTCGACAATACGCACTTCGAGCTGATTCGTCATGACGTCACCGAGCCGATTCTTCTCGAGGTTGATCAAATTTATAACCTCGCATGTCCAGCATCGCCGGTCCACTACCAATACAACCCCGTGAAGACAGTCAAGACAAGTGTTATGGGAGCCATAAACATGCTTGGGCTTGCTAAACGTGTCCGCGCAAGGATACTCCAAGCCTCAACATCGGAGGTATATGGCGATCCACTGGTCCACCCGCAGCAGGAAGATTATTGGGGAAATGTGAATCCAATTGGTTTGCGCTCCTGCTATGACGAAGGTAAGCGGCTAGCTGAAACATTGATGACTGACTATCACCGGCAAAACAAAGTTGATATCCGAATTGCTCGCATCTTCAACACGTATGGGCCTCGCATGCTTGAAGATGATGGACGCGTGGTCTCGAACTTTATTGTTCAGGCGTTGCGTGGAGAGCCTCTTACACTGTATGGCGAAGGACAGCAAACCAGGTCATTTTGTTATGTCGATGACTTGTTGGAAGGCCTTATTCGTTTGATGAACACCGAGAACTTTCATCAACCTGTAAACCTGGGTAATCCAGGTGAATTCACAATTAAACAACTCGCGGAAGAAGTGATGAAAACAATTGGCAGCGACAGTGGCTTCAAATATCTGCCGTTACCAGAAGACGATCCAAAGCAGCGCAAACCAAATATTACTCGTGCACAAGAACTACTCGGATGGAACCCAACCATTCCTCTTCACGAAGGGTTGGAAAAGACTGTGGCCGACTTTAAGAAACGAGTAAGAGTGTAACTTCTAACCCTCTTTGCGGTTCCTGTTACTCAACCAGTGTTTTTACCCTGATGTAGTTTCTACAGCACAACAC
>JBKPQV010000197.1:0-7221 GCA_046734235.1 Acidobacteriota bacterium | reverse complement strand
TGCGGCCGCTTTGTAGTCTGCTTTCAAAGGCCCCATAAAAGAATCCATTTGTTCCTTGGAAAACAGCACGCGCAAGGAGCCGTCTACAATGACCATGCCGGCAGTTTTTTCAGGAAAAACTCGATAGAACTGGCGGACAACTGGAGTTCCCATACTGTGGCCCACGAGCACAGCGCGTTTCACTTTTGCATCCTGTAGTACCGGTTCAATCGAGCGCGCCAGGTATTCCATCGTATAAGCGACTCGTGGCTTGTCGCTTTTACCGTGTCCCGCCAGATCAACGGCGATCAGATGTAGTGATCCAAACTCCTTCATTTGAGGAACCCAGAAATCGGCATTGCAGGTCCAGCCGTGCACAAATACCAACGCTTCATTGCCCTTACCGCGATTGAGGTAATGAATTTTTATGTCGCCAAACTTCGCAAAGCGACTCTCAACCTCAGCACTTTTCGCAGTGACAACAAATGACGCTACCAAGCAAAACAAAACAAGAAAGCGTTTCATATGAATCCTATGTGTTTCCGGATGCTCTCTGCGAAATCCATTTTAGCAGGACAAACCTTCCAAATAGCCAATTCCTTCAACGCCCAGACTCATCCTGACTTCTTACGAACTTCTTCAGGTTGGAACAATCGGTCTACCAATAATTTCACCTATCTCCGCTCGTATGAATTCCTTAACGCCTTCACGGCCAGTCAGACGTAGAGAGATTTCACCGCCTTCTGGCTCAACGTCGATTGTAAAACCAAAAAACGGGCAACAAAGTTTTTCGAGTTCGATGAATTCCGCCAGGTGAAGCAGAATGCTTTCTTCGTTATTGAAACTGAATGAATAGCCGTTGGAGAGATCGCTAATTTCAATTACCTGGTTGAAAAGCGATCGAGCATTCGCAATGTGAGTTTCACGCTGCTCAGCCTTGATGGCCTCCATCACGCAGGCAAATGGCGATTCTTTCTTCAGTTGGTCCATTGATACTTAAATGCCAAGTGCCAAATCCACGGCCTTTTCCGCGTGGATTCTGGTTGTGTCGAAAATCGGCAAAGCTGAGTGTTCCTGACGAATCAACAAACCAATTTCAGTGCAACCAAGAATAAAAGCTTCTGCGCCCTGGTCTTCGACTGATTTCATTATTGACTGATACTTCTTTCTGGACTCATCAATCACTTTCCCGCGACAGAGTTCGTTGTAAATAATGTCGTGGACGACAGTACGACCTGACTCGTCTGGAACTAACACCTCGAGCCCATATTTCTCACTCAATCGACCCTTGTAGAAGCTCTCTTCCATGGTAAATCGAGTTCCCAGGAGGCCCACGCGTTTTATACCGGTTTGCTTAATTTTCTCAGCTGTAGCATCTGCGATGTGTAGCAGGGGAATCTTGACATTAGACTGGATCGAGGGAGCCAGCTTGTGCATGGTATTTGTGCAAAGAACAATGAAGTCTGCTCCCCCTCGTTCAAGACGCTGAGCACAGTCAATCATTTCCTGCGAAGCTTCGTCCCAACGGCCCTCATGTTGTAGACGCTCTATATCATGAAAATCGACGGTGAACATCAAACTCTTTGCCGAGTGCTGTCCTCCAATTCGGTCACGGACAGTTTCATTGATAATCCGGTAGTACTCCGCAGAAGACTCCCAACTCATGCCACCTATTAACCCTATGACCTTCATAATGGGGTGTTAATTTCAGATTGCAGATCTCAGATTGCAAAACGCTAAGTCACAATCTGAAATCTGAAATCTGAAATCTGAAATTTGAGACCCGCTATGCGCCACCTGATCACAATCTAATCGTAACATTCCGGCCACACACTCCAATGTTATAGTGAGTTCCGTTACGAGTTTCTTCCCTGACTAACGAGCAGCGGCATCCGGCGGCAGCAAAGCTCCACCTGCCCTTAATCTTTAAAAACCGAAAAGGATAGGTCCCCGTGAGCACTCAGGCAGTAACGAGTCGTGGCGAACGTCCACGCCAAACAACAAACATCAATAAGGACAACTGGCTTGGATTCGTTGGCGACGTTGTTAACTTTAGCGGCGAAGTCTGTTTCAAATCCATGCTGCGCATCGATGGTCACTTTTCTGGAAATGTTACTTCTCCAGATGGCACTCTGATCGTTAGCACAGGTGCAGAGGTGACAAAAGCCGTCATCAAGGTTGCTGTTGCCAGAATCAATGGCACTGTTGAAGGCGACATTCACGCAACCAAAGAACTCGTGCTCGGCCGCACCGCTAATGTAAAAGGGAAAGTCGCAGCTCCTGCATTAATCGTGGAAGAGGGAGCAAAATTCAATGGAAGTTGCCGCCGCGCCTAACACTACGTATCCCGTCGTAATAGCTTAAGCATTCGATCCCCAGGTTTGCACAATTCTCGGCGCACCCATCAGCGTATCCGGGTCCTCAGCAAATTCATAAAGCTCTTTTACGAGACTGTTCACCTCTTCAATAGTAGTGAGTCCTTCCGCGATAGCGGCCTCGCCAATGTTCTCCAATGTCAGCGCGCCTCCCAGTACTTTTATTTCTCCCTCCATCGCCATTGGTTGCACAACTGAGACTTCTATTTCCTTAAAGCCTGCTTGTTTTAGCAAAAGCGGTAAACGTGGTCCGATATTAGGATCTCCACCTCGTTTTAGAACTGCGGCGCAGTACAGTTCGCAATAACGATCAAAGGCCCTGGATGGCGGATGAACGAAGCATCCACTGAAGTCAATGTCTTCAACGATTATCGTGCCACCTTTCTTTAATAATTGCCGAAGACTATTCAGTGCTCCCGCCGGATCATTCAAATGTGTTAGCAAAAATCTCGTGTAAACCAGATCGAACTCGGGCGGATTGGATTGATCGCGAATGTCAAAAAACCGGAACTCTACATTGTTGACACCGGCCTGTTGCGCTTCGGCTCTTGCCAGGTCTAGTTTGGTTTCATCGATATCAGCACCAACAACTCTCCCAGTTGGTCCGACACGCCGCGCAATTTCCATAGAAACATCGCCGCTGCCGCACCCGACATCGAGACAGTGTAGACCTGTGCTGATGCCGACACGATCAAACAGGGCGGAAGTAGTAGGATGCATCACGCGAGCGAGAACCTTTAGTCGCTCGTGGCCCTTGATGCCACCACGAATCACATAATGATTTAGTTTAGCCATGCCCAAGGTGTTTCTCTGTGAAACCTAGTCCTTAACAACGAGCAACAAACCCAAAATACAAAACGCGACTCCTACAACGTTACGCACGGAAAGCTGCTCCTTAAAGACCAGTAGTCCAATCGGAATCAACACAACGGTCGCTGCTACGTTGGTCGCGATTGCAGTGAAACTCATTTTCCAACCCATCCGATAGGCCAGCATGAATCCCACTTCAATTGCTGCAGCTCCAACCCCCATTGCCAGCACTGCCCAGTTAGAAGTCTTTAGTGAGCTTACAAACGACTTGTTCGCAGTGTAAGTAAAGCCGAGCACCGCACAAACAACGATTCCTACCAGGTAGGCAATTGCCGTTGCATGAAAGGGATTCACCTCTTTCGGAATCGACTTCTGCGAAAGATGATAAACGAGCATTCCTCCGACTGTGACGATGAAAGGCAAATAGAATGTCGACATAATGGTCTCTGATATCAAAAAGAGGCTCTTGCAAAAATCAGTACCGTGGCGCGATACAGATTGTGTAAAACATCGTACTTGCGGTCAGAACGTTTTTTGGTGTGAGTTCGTGTCATTTCGTGGATCGTTCTTATCCCATGACAAACCGACGATCCACGAAATCACACGAACTTACGCGAACAAAGAACTGACCATAACCGAGTTTCACACAGACCTCTATCTCACCTCGGAATGCTGATCCCAAGTGTTCGCTCGACTACGCCGGATCTTTATAAAGAGCAGCCCCGGCAAGTGTCGCAACGATCGAGGTGATTAGATGAAAGGCACCGACCTTTATCCAAAGTGCATTTGAAAAGAATCCTAGCGGAATGAATTGAGCCGGACCTGTCAGCGAGAACGCTACCCAACCCGCTATCGCTGCGCACACTGCTGTTTTCGGGCCAGCGCCGCAAAAGGGGCGCAGCGTTACGTAGAGAACGAGCGTAATCATTCCGCGTCCCAACTCAAAAATCGCAAAATAGACCAGGCTTAGCCCATGAGGTGCCGGCTCGGTAGCTCTTAGATTAGCGTATACCGCATGCCAGTCGGCCTTAACTATCTGCTCGTGAAAAAAACCATCCGTCACAAACATGATCACCGCAGCAACCAATCCGCCAATGATGAGCCGGGGGTAATTTATTTTAGGCATCGGGTTAATCTCCTTTGAGTTAAGAGAATCATTAGGACCTTTTTGGTCTTTAGCTTTTGCTCACTTCAACAAAGTACAAGTCTATTGCTACTTCAAAAGCATCCTTCCCAATGCTCGTCTTCAATGTTTGCCACTCTGTGGTCGGCTGGATGATCTCCCAGTTCTCTTTTGAACCAACTTTCACAGGCATCACAAAATCCTTTTCGTCCACTTTCCAGCGATAACCAACTGAGCCGTTAGCAAACTTCAACTCCAACACCGGCAACGCCGTATGTCGCAAATACTGTTCGAATACTGGCGTCAAATTCTTTCCTGTGCGACGGTTGAAAAATGCTTCGACATCCTCCGTCATGATGTTTTGATATTTGAACTGCTGATAAAACTCACGAATCAACGCGAACCAATGCTTGTCGTCGTTAATAACACTTCGCAGCGTGTTTAGAAACAGCGCGCCTTTGAAATACATATCCTGGGGCGGCTCGGCATTAATTCCGCGGGCCGGAACGATTGGCCGTTGATTCCGAACTTTGGATTTGTAACCATTCGTGTATTTCAAACCATCAGCCTTGCCAAACATATACTCAACATAGAGACACTCGAGATAGGTGGTCCATCCTTCGTGAATCCACATGTCGGCATTGTCGGCTGCTGAGACAGCATTACCAAACCACTCATGGCCGCTCTCGTGAATAATTATAAAATCGAAACGAGGGCTGATTCCTACCCCAGTCCAATCACGTTCCAGATAACCGTTGGCAAAACGATTTCCATACGTAACCGCGCTCTGATGTTCCATCCCCGAGTAGGGTGCCTGGATTAATTTGTACCCATCTTTCTTGAATGGATACTCGCCAAAGTAATGTTGAAAGGCCTGCAACATTCCCTTTGCTTGCTCGAACTGCTTTTTCGCCTTCTCAAGATCTTCCGGCAACGCATAAAAATCAAGTGGCAAATCTCCCAATCGATCTGACCAGTGCTCGTATTTTCCAATGTTCAAAGAGACGTTGTAATTATTAATTGGGTATTGCACCAACCAGTCCCAACGAGTGTAACCATCGCCAAGATCCGTCTTTCCCAGGAACTTGCCATTTGAAACATCAACCAAATCATTCGGAACAGACACGCTGATCTTCATCGACTCAACTTCGTCCCGCCATTGATCCTTATTGGGCCACCAGACACTGGCACCTTCGCCTTCACACGCGGTGTTAATCCAATGACGGCCAGCTGGATCCTTCTTAAAAGCGATTCCTCCAAAGCGGCCTTGTTCTAAAGGATTTCCGGAATAATTCACATCGATGTCGTAGACGTGGCCCGCAAGCAACGGTTTTGGAAAGTCGACGAATAGAGCACCCGAGTCGCGCGTGAATTGCAACGACTCCCGTAGACGACTCGAGCTCTTGTTTGTGGATTTTGATTGTTCGTCATAAAAAATACCATCCACCTTTAATGCTTCGTGAAGGTCAAGCTGAATCCGAGTGTCTTCCCGGAGCATGCGAATGCGTATTGTTGTTGTTCCTTTGAGGAACTTCTTTTCGGGATCCACGCGGACGTCAAGATGGTAATACAGCAAGTCGTTGTTGGCCCGGTAACGGCCATATTCACCGCGTAGAATGTCAGCCCGGCTTGGCGATGGAGAGGTTTGGGTCTGGCCGGGAGCGTGTAAGCTCAATGAGACAAGCAAACTTGCTAAGAGCAAGCCCGGGAAGATGTTTTTGTGCATAGATTCAGATTAACCAGCCAACCACGATGCCAGGTTTCGAACGTAAGTTTTTACATCCTCCAACTTCTCAGGTTCGCGTTTGATTTGGTCACCGGGCGGATCCAGCAAAAAACTCGGACAGCCCTTGGACGTGTCCCAGTTGTAATCAACGAAATGATGAAAGCTCGACTGAGCGACTCCCCGACCCAACTTATTCCCATGACTATCTGTCAACGATTCAAATGCCACGATCAGGTTAAATGGACGATTAGTTGTTTGGCTCACGCTGGATGCGACCACACGGGCTGATGATTCACCTTCGGGCACGCCGACAGCTCCTTCATGAGGATGGGATGGAAAGTATTCGATAACGCCTGACGCATTCCGCGGACTGCGCATTATTTCATGTACGGGTTGAGCCACTTTAATTGACTGGTAGTTTCCGTTCGCTCCGGAGTGATAGTTCGGCCAGGAAAGGTCCTGGTCATCCTGATCGTCCCGTACGTGTCTTGATGGGTCAGGTTCCTGTTGCCGGGAGTGAAAGTAATGAGCCTTACCAATTCCACCCAATGTGCATAACGACAATCCGAGATCCTGATGATCTCGGGTCGCCATTATGCCGCCGCCGCGCTGACGAAACCTCGTTATGCCCTGACAGTCACCTACGCTTAGCCCGTCGCCAGTATCGGTGGCGAAGAGCCACACTTCGTCAAAGTTTGATTGATCGAGCTGACTCAGGACCGGATCGTCACCGGCGGAATTCGTCTCGCGATTACGTGCGGTTACCTCAAACAAAGGCTGACCCTGTTCATTCCTCGTCGAGCTCAAACACTCGTTGACCAAAGAGAACCTGCCAATGTTCCAATCGTCTTCCGCACCGGGTATGGTGGTCTGCAAAAGAATACGAATCATAGGGATTAATTTTAGTCCTTTGTACTTAAGTGCTTTGTTCTTTGTACTTTGTTCTTTGTACTTACTCCTTTGCTTGATCTCAGCGAGAGAGCTCAAAGAACAAAGTACAAAGTACCAAGTACTAAATACTAAGACCCGCCAAGCAAATACTCAAAATCGTAAAAATGTTTTCCGTCTTCGATGTTGATTTTCAAACTTCCTGAGATGCCAGCTAAGTCGTCGGTACCTGAATCTGGTATTACAACCACTGTCAGACTCCCCGTACCGCGGTTCATGATGCCGCTATGCTGTAAATAGAAGGTGCCGCTTCTGCCAGC
>JBKPQV010000196.1:0-6839 GCA_046734235.1 Acidobacteriota bacterium | reverse complement strand
AGAAGCTCTTCCAGAGGGTTGTAGCTATGAAGTTGAAGCACCACACGGCGTAAAGCCGGTGGTGTCCCAGAAGTTCTTCCAGAGAGTTGTAGTATGAAGTTGAAGCACCACACGGCATAAAGCCGGTGGTGTCCAAGAAATTCTTCCAGGGGTGTTTCTAGCGGTGAAATTGAAACACCACGCGGCGTAAAGCCGGTGGTGTACATTTAGTTCTACCAACCGTTATGGATCTTCCATTGATCCACTACAGTCTCACCATCCAGGACATTGTAGTAGGAGTGTTGTGCAGCGGTGAGACAAGAATGGTTTGCGAGAACCCTTACCCGCGTGCCTACCTTCAAGCTGTCGAACACTTTCTGATCCTCGGCAAAGAGTACGCCGTGCTCTTGAGACATTTCTCTCACCGTCAGATTTAGATCATTCCCCGCCAGATCCAAAACCCGACCGTAACCACATTGCGGATTTATATCTACCGGCCCGCGATCTTTAGACAAAGCAATCGCCCCCGCATCAATAACGATCTTTTGTCGACTCATATCGCGATGCACGACAGAGGCGAGAACCGTTAGCGCACAATCATCGAATGAACAACTGCCTAAGGTAGCCTGAAATGCGTCAAAGAAGATGTAGTTGCCAGGTCTTGCTTCGTTGACTCCTTCCAGATGATCAACGGTAGTGATTGTTGGAGTTGAACCAACACTGACAATCGGCACGTCCGTCACTTCTTTGCGTAATTTGTTTCCAAAATCCGCCATTAGATCTCGTTCATGTCGAGCGAGTGCTAGGAGTTCTTCTTTTGAATTGCATTGATAGCTATGACCGGCATGCGTAAGAATTCCGCCAAATGTGAGGTTTGACGCATCGCTTATGCGTCGCGGTATCTCAAGAGCTTCGCCGGTTGTGGGCTCGACGCCAACCCGGTGATAACCAGAGTCCACCTTGAGGAATACGTTTAAATTCACACTCTCTTTCTTGGCAGCGGTGTTTAACTTGTCGGGCACTTCTACGTTGTCAGTTATCAATGAGAGGTCGCAGTCTCGCGAGAGTTCGATTGCTTCCGCGAACTTTCCCGGCTCAATAGGTATGGCATAAGTGATTGCTGAAAATCCGTGCTCGGCAAATGCTCTTGCTTCGGCGAGCGTAGAAACAGTCACCGCCCCTGAGTGACCCTCGGTTTGAATGCGGGCCACTTCAATACACTTATGTGTTTTCACATGTGGCCGCAGGTTCGCACCAAAATCCTTGATGCGTTGACTCATGTGCTGCGCGTTGCGTTTAACTCTGGCTAAATCTAGTACCAAGCTTGGGGTTTTTAGCGATTCTAGGTTCATATGATGCTGTCGTATGGAACTGGTGATCTGATAGATCCAGATTACATTAAGTCGAAAAGGTCGTAAGATCAAAATCGTCTAATGTTGTTGACTGTCTAGAACAAGGCCTGCCTCCAAAAAACCTCCAGTTGGGTTGTGAAAGTTATCCAGAGCTATGGTAGTTTCTTGCAAATGGATCAAGGCTCTTAAGCGGCAAGATCGTCGTGGTGTTGTTTTTCATGACTTTCAAAACTTCAGACGCATAGGTTCTAGTTAGACCCCAATTTAGACAGTTCGAGTTTTGTGACGAATGTTTATAATTCGCCGACGATGACGCCTGAAAGATTTCAACTGGTTTCACGAATTTACCAGGAGGCACTTGAGTGTGACCAAACTGGGCGAGGTGCTCTTCTCGAAGAGCGCTGTGGCCGAGACCGTGAACTACGCCGCGATGTTGAGAGCCTGCTTTCAGGTGGCAAGACCGCTGAAGCCCGGTTGTTGTCGATGGCCATGAAGGAGTCGATGCGACGTTTAAGTGACGAAACGTCGCATCCGCTCGTTGGGCAAACTCTAGACCATTATCAGATACTCTCAT
Source organism: Acidobacteriota bacterium (assembly GCA_046734235.1). Taxonomy (GTDB): domain Bacteria; phylum Acidobacteriota; class Blastocatellia; order Pyrinomonadales; family Pyrinomonadaceae; genus PSRF01. Next base: position 4,934 of record JBKPQV010000196.1, on the reverse strand, counting down.
TGAGCGGCACGGGAGGCATGGGCGAAGTTTACCGTGCTCGCGATCTCACCCTGGGTCGTGAAGTTGCAATTAAGCTTTTACCGACAAATTTGCCCGACGCCGCGAGGAAGCGATTCGAAAGGGAAGCACGTGCTGTCTCCGCGCTCAATCACCCCAATATCCTCACGATTCATGAAATCCAGAATGTCGAAGGACAGCGTTTCATCGTTTCCGAATTTATCGACGGACATACACTTCGCGAACGAATCGCCCAAGGTCGGCTGTCGCTAAAAGAGGCGCTCAACGTCGCTATCCAGGTGGGCAGTGCTCTCGCCGCAGCGCATGAGGCCGGGATTGTTCATCGAGATATCAAACCCGAAAACATCATGCTGCGACGAGATGGTGTCGTGAAGGTTTTGGATTTTGGTTTAGCAAAAGTTACTGAAGGAAACACAATCTCGGGTTCACCTGAACAACCAACTCAAGAGTGGTTTGAAACAGACTCCGGTGTTGTTTTGGGTACTTCTGCATACATGTCTCCGGAACAGACTCGAGGACTTTTGGTCGACGTTCGCACAGACGTTTGGAGCTTTGGAGTAGTGCTTTATGAAATGGTTGTCGGCTCGCTGCCTTTTAGTGGTCCAACAAGAAGTGATCTGATTGTCTCAATTCTTGAAAAGCAACCACCGGCATTGATAGACGACACCTATGGCCATCCGCCTGCCCTTACGCGGATCTTTGACAAAGCCTTCAAGAAAAATCCGGAGGAGCGTTACCAGACCGCTCGTGAGTTACTTGATGACCTAAATAATCTTCGGCAGCAACTCGATGCGGAAGGTAAAACGAAAACACCTGCCGAACATCCGCGATCAAGTCTGTTAGCAATTGCAGTGCTATCGACGATATTGGTCGCAATTGCCGGCTTCACTCTCTACAAATTATTTGGCCGAAAGACTTCTCTGTCAGCTAGACCAGCACCGCGAACCTCGCCATTCACTACTTTCCCAGGTCGTGAACAGCATCCTTCGTTTTCACCTGATGGTAAACAGATCGCGTTTTCATGGAACGGGGACAAGGGCGACAACTTCGACATCTATATCAAACTGGTTAATTCCGAAGTCAGACCACTGCGTCTCACTTCAAACCCGGCGGAAGAAATCTACCCAGCCTGGTCACCTGATGGACAGCAAATCGCGTTTGTTCGTCACGCTGGACCGGAAATCAGCATCTTTACGATTTCTGTTCTCGGAGGGCAGGAACACAAACTCTATTCTGGGACCTCGGCATTTTATTCGTTATACGAATTTGGTAATGCACTTTCGTGGACTCCTGATGGGAAGTTTCTTGCGTTCTCAGGGCAACCTGGACCAAAACAGCCCAACGGGATCTTCGTTCTTTCTGTCGAGACATTGGAGACCCGGCAACTTACATTTCCACCCGCGGGCTTTCTCGGCGATTCAACTCCCGCGTTCTCTCCCGATGGAAAACAGTTGGCGTTCGTACGCGGTGCATCTAGTCGCGACGTTGAGGTCTATGTGATGCCCGCGTCAGGTGGTGAACCAAAAAGACTAACATTTGATAATCGTAGTGGCAGAAGTTTGGGATGGACAGCTGATAGCAAGTCGATAGTGTTCTCGTCGTGGTCCTACGGTGGTCTCTTGTTATGGAGAATCGATGCCTCTGGAGGTAAGCCCCAGCAACTTGAAGTTGGCGGGGAATTCGCTTCGACGCTGGCCGTTTCGCGAAATGGTGATCAGTTAGCCTACTCGCAGGAGTTTCGTGACACGAATATTTGGCGGATAGAACTGAACGGATCCTCTGCGCCGATTCCGACAAAAATCATTTCTTCAACCCGTCAAGACTTTGCACCTCAGTACTCTCCCGATAACAAGCGGATTTCTTTCACATCAGGTCGAACGGGTGCCAACGAGGTTTGGATGTGTGATGCGGACGGTCGAAACCCTGTGCCTTTAACATCGTTTGGTGGGCCAGATGTTGGTTCTCCGCGTTGGTCGCCCGATGGCTTGCGCATCGCCTTTGACACTCTCGCACCCGGGCACCGCGACATTTATACCGTTGGTATAGAGGGAGATAAACCGCGTCGTTTAAACGACGACAATTCCGACAACGTTCGTCCGAGTTGGTCGCATGATGGTAAGTGGATTTACTTTGGTTCGAGTCGAACCGGTAACTGGCAGGTTTGGAAAGCACCAGCCGCGGGCGGTCAGCCGGTTCAGGTTACGACGCTGGGTGGGCGGGAAGGGATTGAGTCGTTTGACGGCACGTTTTTTTATTACACGAAAGGTTTTGGAGTGGCTGGCGTGTGGAAGGTGCCGGTAAATGGTGGCGAAGAAACGCTTGTACTCGATGGTGTGTACCAGGGATTTTGGGGACTGCTTGATAAAGGTATCTACTTTGTGAACCCTAACGCGACGCCGCGAGCCATCATTCAATATTTCAACTTCGACACTGGCCGGGTTACCAAGGTCGCGGAGATTGAGAAAGAACTTCAGTTGGTATACCCGAGTATTGGCGTGTCATCAGATGGAAAGTCGCTGCTGTACGTTCAGGCGGATAGTTTTGAGAGTGACATTATGTTAGTAGAGGGCTTCCGATAGTTCTGTGAAACGAGGTGTCGAATTGTTATTGACACTTCACCTGTTAAAGGCAGATATAACGGAACAGAACTGACAGTTTCGTTGTCGATTTCTTCAGTCACCGTGAAAGGGAAAACAATGAAACCACTTTTGCTGCTTACGTTGCTAATCCTCATCCCTGTTTTGCAGGATCAACTCAATGATCAGAGAGAGCCACGCCTCGTTGTGCTTAAGTTCAGTTGGGCGAAGGAACGTCAGATTAGCGAGTTCACTCAGGTTGTTCCCGAATCTGGGCCATCAACGAACGAGCCAATGCCTGTTAACCAGGCAAGGGATTCTCAAGGTGACGTTAGAAACAAACGAGACCTGGCAACCCGTCGGGCTGAACTCGACGATAATGAAAGGAAGATGACTGACTCTTCTCAGAAAATGTCCAATCGGTATCGTATCCACCTTGAAGTGAAGAACGAAGGTTCGGCCATCGTCAAGAGTTTTATCTGGGAATACCAGCCACACGCAGCACCCACGGACTACCAAGCAAAGCAATTTGTCTGCGTTGTTAAGGCAAAGCCAGACGAGCGCAAGAAATTTGACTTTGCAGTTCCATTTGCACCGGCAAGAATTGTCAACGCCAATCCGAAGTCAGGCAAGCCGGATGAAAGCGAGGTAGTCATTAATAGTGTTGAGTACGACGATGGCTCAGTCTGGAAGCGCAAAGGATGGTCGCGGCAATTGCCGTCTCCTGCACTTCGCAGCTTGAGCAACGGTAAGTGTCTCGAGAATTAAGCACCTTAAGGGCAACGTTTTGCGACCGGGTGGCGCCCCATTGGGGCATCGATTGGAGGTAGTATGACAAAGGATATCTTCCGTGACCGTGAGCGTGGCGAGGAGCAGGCATATTTCCGTCAGGAGGATGCCAGGCTGATCGAGAAGCTGCGTCAGAAGGCTCGGTTGAGCGAGATTGCTCACGCTCTGGCGGAGAAACTTCAGGCGGACGAACCGGCGCTTCTGGAGCGCATCCAGAAGCTCGGCGTCACCCTCGATACGGGTTCGGCGTTCATCCTGGCTCCGCTGGTCGAAGTTGCCTGGGTCGATGGCGAAGTCAGCGATGCCGAGCGCGATAAAATTCTCGATATCGCGAAGCAACGCGGGGTGGTGCCGGGGTCGGCCGACTATCGTCAGCTTCTCGATTGGCTAGCCCACCGACCATCGGACGAGGTCTTCCGGACGGCTTTAGAAGCGATCCGAATCGGTCTCTCCGTCCTTCCGCCCCACGAAGCGGAACAACGGATCGCGACCATAATCAAGGCGTGCGAAGACGTAGCGCACTCCGCCGGCGTGATAGCCGAACTGCTCCACTTGGACGGCGTCACATACGCGGAGAGCGCGTTGATCGCCGAGATCCGCCGTCACTTGTCAACGTAAGAAAACCCGCATCACTCACGACGGTCCGGCCAAAGCCTCCGGACGTGAGGGAATCATGTCGATCTATGCGCCTGACGTCGTTGCATACGACTTGTGTATCGGACACGCGATAGCAGACAAATTTGCTGAGTACCCAACTAAAAGGAGGTCCACATGTCGCTCGTTGAAAAATGCGCCTTAATAACTGGAGGCTCACGCGGTATCGGCAGGGGAATTGCTTTGAAACTAGCGGAGCACCGCGCCCGAGTCTGTATCAATTACGTAGAAAATGAATCAGCCGCAAACGATACTCTGGCGCAGGTCCGCCAGCGCGGCTCAGACGGCTTTACATTGCGGGCCGACGTTACACAGCTGGATCAAGTTAGCGCAATGTTCAGCAAGGTCAAAGCTGAATTCGGTAAGCTTGACATCTTCGTCGCGAATGCCAGGCCTGAGGCTCCGGCATTTTTTCATCCTCCAATGGATATAACAGTTGAGCAACTCGACGCGGCTTTCGATTCGCAGGTCAAAACGTTTCTCGTCTCCGCTCGAGAGGCAGCGAAACTAATGAGCGAAGGTGGAAGAGTATTTGCAATCACCTACGCCCAAGGCAGCCGCACTGGTGGGTTACTGCCTTGGGTAGCAATGGGTTCTGCGAAAGCAGCGATGGAGTCGCTAGTTCGCTATTTTGCTGTCGCGCTGGCTACGCGAAATATTACCGTCAATGCAATCAGCCCCGGATGGACCGAAGGCAGTGTTTTAAATTCTCTGCCTGCCGAGGTTCAAGACCTAATTCGGAATTGGCATACACGAGGGTGGACACCCATGAGACGCCTGGGGACTCCGGAAGATATTGGAAACGTCGTGAGATTGTTGTGTTCCGAAGATGCCGGTTGGATTACTGGTCAAGTTATTTACGCAGATGGCGGTGCGTCGTTGATGAATCCTGACATG
>JBKPQV010000195.1:0-7153 GCA_046734235.1 Acidobacteriota bacterium | reverse complement strand
AGCGATTGCTCAGCCTTGTTTGTTTGATGATCAGGAGATCTGTGTTTCCAGCAGTATCGGGATCAGTCTTTACCCGCACGACGGTCGTGATACCGCCACCCTGTTGAAGAGTGCCGGAGCCGCACTCGATCGCGCTAAAGGTCAGGGGGGTAACACGTATCAGTTTTACACGGCTGGTGGCACCACCCGCGCTCTCCGCCAACTGGTGCTTGAAAGCAATTTGCGGCCTGCTCTCGAGCGTAATCAATTTTTTGTTCAATACCAGCCGCAAGTGAATATCAACGACTTCCACTTGGTCGGCATGGAAGCGTTGGTGCGCTGGCAACATCCGAGTCTTGGTTTGCTTTATCCGTCCGAATTCATCCAGCTGGCTGAAGACAGTGGGTTGATCATCTCCCTCGGTGATTGGGTGTTTCGCCAAGCATGTGCGCAAAACAAAGCGTGGATTGATGCAGGACTTGCACCAATGAGGTTGGCAGTTAACTTTTCAGCCCGGCAATTTCAACAGACGTCATTTATCCATGATGTAGAGACAATACTGAAAGAGACAAGTCTGGATCCCAATTGGCTTGAACTGGAGATAACGGAAAGCTCGATTATGAAAGATCCAGAACTGGCAATTGAAAAGTTGCTCGAGTTGAAAATGATGGGCATCAAGGTGGCGATTGATGATTTCGGGACTGGCTATTCATCGCTGAACTATCTGAAGAGATTTCCGATTGATACGTTGAAGATTGATCGATCGTTTGTTAGTGATCTCTGCAAAGATCCTCACGACACAGCAATTGTCAGGGCTATCATTACTCTGGGCCACGCGCTGGATTTGACAGTGATCGCGGAAGGCGTCGAAACGCGCGACCAGCTTGAATCACTTGCTGAACTTGAATGTGACGTAGTGCAGGGATTTTTGTTTAGTAAGGCGTTGTCGGTTGACGACTTTGAAGAATTGCTAGTCGAGCAGCGCCAGGTAGTGGAATCTCAAATTTAAGATCTCAGATCTCAAAGTAGTTACAATCGGGCACCCGCTTCCTTATCAACCAACCAGGTCAACTGTCCATCTACTGGCTTTATCAACTGAGCAGGATAACGATTGTCGGGACCTTCCAATACCTCATTTAACATCTCCGCTTTATCTGACCCACTTACAAGAAACAGAACCGCATCTGCGTTGTTCAGAACGGGCAGCGTCATAGTTAGTCTGTTTGCTTTCAGTTTCTCAACCCACGGTGCCGCAACCAGCCGATCCTTTTCCTGCAATACAGTCGAACCAGGAAAGAGCGACGCAGTGTGTCCGTCGGCACCCATTCCCAGCAACACCAAATCGATTCGCGGAACATCATCTGGCTCAAAATCGAAAAATTCTGTCAATTCTGCTTCGTAGTCGTCTGCCACTCCTTGAGCGTTAATTTTTTCCGCGAGCATCCGATGGATGTTGGCCGCAGGCACTGGGAGATGCGAAAGCATTGCCTCATTTACCATATGATAATTGCTATCTGAGTCGTCAGGCGGCACGTGTCGCTCGTCGGTCCAAAAGAAGTGAATACGATCCCATGACATTTGATCGCGATAAATTTGGTTTTCGTCGGCGAGGAGCTTGTAAAGGCGTTTGGGAGTAGAGCCGCCTGACAGGCCAATCGTAAATCTGCCTGAAGTAGAGATTGCTTTACGACTGTGATCGACTATTAGTTTAGCTGCACCGCTCGCAAGTTCATCAGCGTCTGTGAAAAGTTCAATGCTTGGCTTCATAAAAAATAAACATCAATCACAACCCTGGATCTCATTCAGCCGACGCCAATGATGACCGTTTCGCGTAATCAGCTGATCGGCTTCCGGTGGGCCATCACTGCCTGCCGGATAGTTTGCCAACACCGTTGTTCCCTGGGCTACCCAGGCGTCTTCGATTGGGGTAATCAATCGCCATTGCGCTTCAACTTCGTCGTCTCTTGTGAATAATGTTGCATCGCCTAGCATGACATCAAGTAGTAGCGTTTCGTAAGCATCAGGAGAGCGAACGCCAAAGCCGCTTTGGTAGCAAAAATCCATGTGCACTGTATCGGTGCGCATTTCAAAGCCTGGATGCTTGGCTCCGAAGCTTACATTGATTCCTTCATTCGGCTGAATCCGAAGGACGATTACGTTCGGTTCAATGTGTTCATCAGGTGTTCGAGCAAACAGTGCTTGCGGCGTGCGTTTCAAATGAACCGCGATCTCCGTGAGACTGCGCGCTAATCTTTTTCCTGTTCTCACGTAAAAAGGCACACCCTCCCACCGCCAGTTTGAGATTTGAAACTCGACAGCCGCAAAGGTTTCAGTCGTAGAAGTGTCGCTGATGTTGTCCTCGTCCTTGTAGGCCTTGGCTGGTTTACCATCGACCTGGCCCGTGTCGTACTGGCCGCGCACAGTTCGTTTTGCGACTTCATCTGGCTTGAGGCGTCGAATTGATCGCAGCACCTGGACCTTTTCTTCGCGGACGTTGTCAGCATCAAACGCGACAGGCGGTTCCATCGCTGTCAACGTCAGAAGTTGGAGCAGGTGGTTGGCAACCATGTCGCGCAAAGCGCCGGCCTCTTCGTAATAACCTGCACGCGAGCCGACGCCCAGCGATTCAGCGGCTGTGATCTCGACGTAGTCCACGTAATTACGATTCCAGATCGGCTCAAACATTGAGTTCCCAAAACGGAAGACGAGTATGTTTTGTACCGTGTCTTTGCCCAGGTAGTGATCGATTCGATAGACCTGGTCCTCCTTAAAGACGGCGCCGATTTCTGTATTCAATTTTTTTGCCGACTCAAGATCATGCCCAAAGGGCTTCTCGACAACGATTCGACTCCATCCTTCGTCAATTTTGTTTAATCCGGCTTTCCCCAGACCTTCGACGATCACGGTAGCAAGCGATGGAGGAGTGGCGAAATAGAACATGCGATTTCTGCTGACGCCTGAAGTAGCAAGGGCTTCGAGACGCATCGCAATATCGCTGTAGGTCTGGTCTTTATCGAGTTCGCCCGTGATATAGGAAATGCGCTGGGTGAACTGATCCCATTGCGCGTCGCTGCAAACTTCAATTTTGTTTGAGGCGTTGAGATTGTCGCGAACCAACTTCCGAAAATCAGAGTCTGAAGTAGGGTTACGGCCGACGCAGAAGATGTGCACTTCATCGAGACACCCCTGGCACATCAACCGAAACAACGCGGGCATCAGTTTGCGCCTGGTTAAGTCACCGGTTGCTCCAAAAATCACGATGGTGCACGGCTCAGCCTTCTGTAACGATGGTTGTTGGTATTGAGTTGGTTCCACTTACTTGTTCCTCAGAGAAAACCTACTTTTTCTCCACATGCCCGCCAAACTGTTTCCGCATCGCTGACAATATCTTATTAGCGAAGTCAACTTCACCTCTTGAACTAAATCTCTGAAATAGCGCCGCACTCAATACCGGAACTGGCACGCCTTCTTCAACTGCAGCGTTAATTGTCCAGCGTCCTTCACCTGAATCCGAGACTTTTCCGGAGAAACTTTCCAGTTTCGGTTCTTCAGCCAGTGCGATTGCTGTTAGATCAAGCAACCATGACGCAACTACGCTGCCTCGTCGCCACAACTCGGTTATATCCGCGAGGTTGAAGTCGTATTGATAGTGGTCTGGATAACGAAGCGGAGTTGTCTCTGCATCCTTTGCATGATCGAGTTGGCCAACATTCGCGTGATGTAGAACGTTGAGCCCTTCGGCATAAGCGGCCATCAAGCCATACTCGATTCCGTTGTGAACCATCTTCACAAAATGGCCAGCTCCCACTGGCCCACAGTGTAGATAACCTTCCTGGGCTGTACTCGAAGCGTTACCTCCCGGTGTTGGCTCCACTGTTGAGCGACCCGGGGCAAGAGTTTTGAATATCGGATTAAGATGACTCACGATGTCGGTTTCACCGCCAATCATTTGGCAGTAGCCACGTTCCAACCCCCAAACCCCGCCGCTCGTGCCCACGTCGACATAATGAATGCCCTTGGCTTTGAGATCATTTGCACGGCGAATGTCATCGATGTAATAAGAATTGCCCCCGTCGATCACAATATCGCCGTGACTGACGAGTGTGCCGAGTTCCTCGAGAGTGGTATCAACAAGTGCAGCGGGAATCATGAGCCAAACGGCACGTGGTGGTTGAAGTTTGCTCACCAGGTCAGCTAGCGAATTGGCTCCCACCGCCCCAACTTTGACGAGAGCCTCAATCGCTTCGGTGCTGCGATCGTAAACAACACAGTTGTGTTGTTCTTTTAGTAAGCGACGAACCATATTGGCGCCCATTCGGCCAAGGCCGACCATTCCGATTTGCATTCGGTTACTCCTTAAATTTTGGTTGTGGGCTTATTGTAACGCGAATCAAAGAATTTCTCCGTGTCTCGCTCTGTGCTTTCTCTGTGTCTCTGAACGCAGAGGCACAGAGAAGAATTGCTTGTTTCGGTTGCCGTCCGCAAAGTAATCTCTTCGCGAGTCAAAGAAAGGACAAAACTATGAAGAGTCTGTCACTACTTCTGCTTTCCATCCTGCTTTTGCATTCAGTTTATGGTCAGCCAAAAGCGCGCAAGATAGTTGACCTCTCGTATTCCTTCGACGCCGAATCGGTTTACTGGCCTACGGCAGAGACATTCAAGCTCGAGACTGATTTTGATGGCATTACTGATAACGGTTTTTACTATTCAGCATATAGATACTCAGCCGCCGAACACGGAGGTACGCACTTAGATGCGCCCGTGCATTTCGCAAAAGGAAGAAATAGCGTAGACCAAATCCCGTTGGACCAACTGACTGGCGCCGGTTTAGTCGTCGATGTGACAAAACAATGCGCTACAAATGTCGACTACTTGATAAGTACGGCAGACTTTGAAAACTGGGAAAAACTGAATGGAAAGATCCCGGCGGGCAGCATAGTTTTGTTACGGACGGGGTTCGGAAAGTTTTATCCCGATCGCAAAAAGTATCTCGGTACCGATGAGCGTGGAGCGGCAGCAGTGGCAAAACTGCATTTTCCTGGTTTGGATCCTGCTGCGGCTCGTTGGTTAACGCAGAATAGATCCATCAAAGCGATTGGCTTAGACACCGCAAGCATTGATCGAGGTCAATCAACGCTCTTCGAAAGCCATCGAGCATTGTTCGACAAGAACGTCCCCGCGTTTGAAAACGTCGCCAATCTCGATCAACTCCCGACGAAAGGGTTCACGATCGTCGCTTTACCAATGAAGATCAAAGGCGGCAGTGGCGGACCGTTGAGAATAATCGCGATGGTTAATTAGGTGGGTGATTTCAATTTCAGATTTCAAATTTCAGTTCTTTAGGAGTCATTACGGTTCCAGCCAATCTGAAATCTGAAATCTGAAATCCCTAAGCCTTCTGGGCCAGCCTTGCGACCACCGCCGCCAATTCCGCCTGGTCAACCGGCTTGGACAAATGCACCTGATAGCCTTCCGACAAAGCACGGAGACGATCTTCTGTTCTCGCATACGCCGTCAAAGCAAGTGCTGGAATCTGGCCGCCCTGTTCCTGGGATAGCGCGCGCAAGCGCTTGATCAAGCCATAACCATCTTCCACGGGCATTCCGATGTCGGCGATCAAAACATCGGGCTTCCAGTTCTCAATAATCTCCATTGCTTCGCTCGAGGAAGCTGCCGATTTCATTACCGCACCACAACGCTCAAGCATCATTGTCACAAGTTCACGCGCGTCAAACTCGTCATCCACAATTAAGATACGCAGGTTCTCGAGCGATGAATGGAGTCTTGCACCCCAGGCTGAGCGAGCTGTTTGATCTAACTCGATCGATAGGTGCGGCTCGGCCGAAACGCTTAAAGGAAGAGTCACTTTAAACGTTGCGCCTTTACCGCAGCCTTCACTGTCAGCACCGACAACCCCGCCATGAAGTTCGACAAGGTGTCTGACAATGGCAAGACCAAGTCCTAGCCCACCATGGGCCCGAGTGGTTGATCCATCTGCCTGGCGAAAACGATCGAAAACATGAGGCAGAAAGTCCGGATGAATTCCAGCGCCGGAATCGACAACCGACACCTCAACGTGCGAATTCACGCGCTGTAATCTGACGCTTACCTCTCCGCCGCCGGAAGTGAACTTGACCGCGTTCGACAGCAAGTTCCAAACAACTTGTTGGAGCCGTTCCCTATCACCGGAAACCGTTCCCACCTCAGGTTCGAAGAGCAGTTGCAGCCGAACGCCTTTAGCTTCAGCCGTTGGTCTAATACTTTCAGCTGCTGCCTCGATGATTGGTTGCAGCTGGCAGGCCGCAAATTCAAGCCGAAGTTTTCCGGTGATGATGCGCGAAACTTCAAGCAGGTCGTCGATCAACTGACATTGGGAGTTGGCATTGCGCGCGATCGTTTCAATCGCATGCTGGTGTTTCGCTGGATCAACTTCTCCGTGGAGCAAAAGGGTAGACCAACCCATAATCGCGGTAAGTGGAGTGCGAAGCTCATGGGAGAGCGTTGAAAGAAACTCATCCTTGACTCGATTTGCTGCCTCCGCTTCCAGACGCGCGTCCTTTTCTCTTTCGAGTGCCTGGCGTCGTTCTGTTGCGTCATGGGCCATCCCGCGGACGATCGGAGTTTCAACGCCCTCGGTCCGCAGCGTGTTGTAATACTCCCAGAGCCGTGTCTCACCTGTAGAGGTGCGAACTTTCATAACGCCTCTGGCGGATCCTTCAGTCTTTACTTTGTTGATGTACTCATCAAACTGATTTCGATATTCTGGCAACAACCCGTCACGAATATTCATGCCGACCAGCGCATTTTCAGGATATCCCAGAACACGCGCTGCCCAGGGATTCACTGAGATGACACGACCTTCAAGATCGTGTGTACAGATGAGTTCATGACTGTTATCAACCAGGTCGCGATACCGATCTTCGCTTTCACGCAAGGCCTTTTCGGCTCGCTTACGTTCGGTTATGTCATTCGCTAAAACAAACACTGCTTTGCGACCCTCAAAGTCCAGCCGGTTAGACGTGATTTCAACGTTTATGATTCGCCCGTCTTTCGTCTGGTGTCGCCATTCACCCGCTTGATTAAACTGCGGTTTTTTATTGGTTAGATAATCTGTGAGTACGGGAACGTCTTCTGGTGGGCGTATGTCGTGAATAGTCATCGCCAGGAACTCATT
>JBKPQV010000194.1:0-4566 GCA_046734235.1 Acidobacteriota bacterium | reverse complement strand
CGTGTAATCGTTCCTGTACAGATAATTGGAACCCAGGATGGTGTTTGGGATAAGAATGCGTGGAAGGATGCATTCTACGGAAATCCACTGACTGGATTCACCGCGCTTCCGTAAGACTTTTGTATAGGTCCTATAGGTCTAATACGACCTATAGGACCTATTCCTGTACCTCCTGAAATCGAACCGCTTTTCTTGCCAGGCTGAGCAAAATCCAACCCAGAGCTACACTCGATGCCGCTAAGACAAGGTAGATCAACCACGGTAGTCGCTCTGTAAACGGCAACGGCTCCGGTACAAACGACTCGTTCTTGTTTGCTTGACTGACTGACGCCGACTGTGGCGTGGTTTTGAGTGACGTACCCAATTCTTTTTCAAAGTCATAGTGAGGAGGATCTATCTTTGCGTTGCCGTAGTAGAGCCGCAAAGGAACACTCGGTCGCTTCAATTCAAAAACTAATTCCCTTGTTGGCGAACTTGCTTGCATGGCCTCGATCGACAGCACCGGGTTACTGTAATCGGTGATCTGAATCCTCAGCTTTCTCGCATAAACCTCACGGTCGAAGATGATCTCCTCCTCCTGTTTGTCTGCTTCATTTGCGCGCCGGCTCAAGGTTCCGCTTGCGAGTAGTTGAGGATTTTGTGGATCATCAACCGCTTCAACCTGGAATGGCCTATAAAAGGAGGAGTCCGAAATGTCGAGGTTCAATCGATCGCACGGAACTCTTGCTCCCAGATCAATAGTCCATGAGCTTGCATAAGCGCCTTGATTGCGATTCAGTTCGTAAGCCGGAACGGTCACATTCCAGGTTGTCACTTCACCTTTTTGATGGACCGTCATAAATACTTTGACGCTTGTCACCTCCGGAGCATTGTCGTCGTATATCTCGTCGCGATCCACCCTGACACGCAGAAATCGATACCGGCTGGTTGGATAGCTCACCTTATTAGACTCGGCGGCGTTTCCATCGGAGTTGAAAGCTACAATTACGGCATCTGAGCGCAATGTTCTCCAGCCGGAACTTGAATCGCTGCCCTCAACGATTACGCGCCGTCGAAAAACGCTCCCACTCGTTTCAATCTGAACCTGGTTATGTTCTGAGGGATTCTGACCAAGGTCGATCGTTACTTCGGTTGCTGAACCGACAGTTACCCGGTTGAATACACTTGACCCAAATTCCTTTTGCTCTTGTATTTCTCGATGGATCCAGATTGCATACGGAATTTCGCGATTCTCAGAATCGAACAATCGTAAGTCGCCAAGATCTTCACGTGCCTGGCCCATTACGTGTAGTGGGACTGTAAGTTTGTAAAAGCCGGGATTCGAGTTTGTTGTTGCTTCAATAAAAAACGGCCAAGATGAGAACTGTGTTTGAGCGAAGGCTACGATTGAGGTAAGCAGCAATCCTGACAAAACTGCCGCTATCCGAATTGTTTTCATGTTGACGCCTCCCGTGCCTGATAAGCTCGGTGATAGCCCCAGGCCACCAAAAGCAATAAGACACCAAGAACGAAGAAAACGATGATCCTGTAGAGCTGCTGTAGCTCCGCAATATCGACCAGCATCGCTTTAACAACAGTTAAGGCGAACAGCGATAGTGCCGCCCAACGAGTTGCTGAGCTACGCCGAACGAAGCCGACCGCTGCGAGGATCGCTGCATAAACTGCCCAGACCACCGATAGCGCCATCTGACCGAGCCAGCGTTGATGACGTGCGTCTTCAGCGACACGTTCCGCCAATGCCCGAGTCACAAAGAAGGTGTGTGTCTCTACTGACGAAACAAACCAAAGCGCGACCACTGCCGCAAGCAGAAACCCGAGCTTTAGCACAGGTGCCGAGATGGCTTTCTTTTTGGCGATGGTTTGATAAAGAGCAGCAGCTGCAAAGAAGCAAGAGATGACAAGAAGCGAAGAGAGGAAGTAGCGATTAAGAACCGGAATGAAGTCGGGCCGGTGGCCGTAAGGCGAATCCCAAAAGATCAACTTGAGAAGTGCGAGACCAAACAGTCCGGTAGCTAACCAGCGCATTCGTTTTGAGCGGATTTCAATTCCTGCCCATAGCATTGTCAGCGCTTCGATTGACCACGCGATCGTGATCCAATTCGATCGCAGTTGAATCGGGATGGCAATAGTTACAAAAGTGAGCGCCACTCCGATCAATGAAAGTGATTCCATTCGACTTAACGCCGAGCGTTCCATCAACAACTTGGTTGTGCCTGCATAGATCAAAGCCATCACGATCGCGAACACACCCATCCACTCGTGATAGGACGGATTGAGAAGATGGTAGGTAGTTGTAAAGAAAATGAATGGATTGATGCCCAGCAGCCAGATGTCTTCCAGCGTTGTTGACTCCAGCCGACGAGTGATGCGTCCTACCACGTGCGCGCCTAAAAAGGAGACAAAGAGAGCAAGCTGGAAAACCAGGACAGCCGTAAGCTTCTGTTCGTGATAACGGTCGCCATACCAAACCCAAAACAAAAGATGCGATCCCAGGAAAGCGATAGTTCGTAGACCACGCCAATGTTTGAGAACTGCAAGGGCGCCGATATCCAATGCCACGATGTAGCTGAAGAATGAAACATATTGATCGCGGTCACTGTGAAGTAGTAACGGTGTGAGAAAACCACCTAGCAGCGCCATGATGGCAATTGCAGGCGCTTCGTAAAGCAGCGCTAGTGCTGCGGCTTGACCTATCAGAATCGCGAGAAAGACGAAGGCTGCCTTTTGTGGAACCAGATGGTAATAACCAAAGGCCGCATAGGTTGACAGGTACAGCAGAACAATTCCGCCGCCAGTGAGTATTTGCGAAAAGATTCGCCAGCCACGCTTGTAGTATCTAAATCCAAGCGACGTCATCGTCACGCCGGCAAAGATCCCAATGGCAACCCTACCGACCTCGCCAATCCAGCGATTGTCGAAGGCGTATTTGAGAAAGAATGCAGTCGCGAAAAGTATCAGCGACACCGCGATCCAGCCAACCCAACGCCTTCCGATAGTCGATTCGAGATCAGCAGCGCTCAGCCATGACGTCGGAGTCGGTTTGGGGATCTGAGATCTTGGTGCTTCGACGATGGGAGGTGGAACAGGAGCTGGCGGTGACTGCGGTTTGACTTCAGACTTTGCTTGCTCAAACGTTGTTTCGGGCGGCCTAACTCCACCCAGAGCTTCCTCTAATTTCTGGATCCGTGCACTCAGTTCGACAAATGACGTCCGGTTGTTTTGTTTCAAACCTACTGCAGTTTCCAGCTTTGAGATTCGTTCACTGAGTTTTTGTCCACTTCGAATAGAAATAACTAACGCGACAACTGGAAGGACCAGGATTAGGAGTACAAAACCTAGTAGTAAGAGCAGGTAGATTACGATGAAGAACTCGTCCATTAGCGGAAGTTACTTCCTGAAGTCTCCAAGTCTAACTACTAAGAGTGGTTGCCGAGAAAGTGCCCGCATTCTATTTTCGCTTTAAGAACCGAGTCAATAAATCCAGGTACTCGGTAGCGTCCTAAATTGAAATACTGTCTGACAGAAAAATTGACCACCAAGACTCGAAGACACTAAGACACAAATCTCCCATTGTTTAGTCCAGTTCGTGTCTTTGAGTCTTCGGCTCTTGGTGGTTAAGTTTTTGCGCAGTCGCTGTGCTCCTGTTCCGTATTGCTGCACTTTCGCCGGTATTCCCAGACAATAGTTTTGCACAATCGCAAATTAGGTCCCACCAGGGTAGTGCCGGAATATTGCGCCAATTGATTGTCCAAAAAGACGTCTTGATCTTCAAATAACTATTATCTTGCCCTAACCACTACGCTGCTACTTCTGGCAATATTCAACTCGAATGCCAAATACAAATATCAATACCCTCATTTTCGATTGGGATGGAACCCTGGTTGACTCAGCGCACCTTGGCTTAGCTGCGTTTCAAAAGACATTTGCTGAGCTCGGTGTGGCCTTCCCCCTCGACATCTATGAAGCGCACTATTCACCAAACTGGTATTCGACCTACACGGCGCTCGGGTTGTCGGAAGATTTGTGGGAACGGGCAGATCAGCTCTGGTTGCAACATTATGGTGAAGAAACCGCACTTCTTATCGACGGTGTTGGCGACACGCTTTCGACTTTGCACGCGAAAGGATATCGCCTGGGTGTAGTGACCAGCGGCAGCCACTCGCGTGTGACTCGAGAAATGGAATTATCAGCGCTGAATGGTCTCATTGACGTCCTGATTTGCAACGAACACATAGAAAACAAGAAGCCCCATCCCGAAGGTCTGGAGAAGGCTTTGGAGCGAATGCAAAGCAAACCCGCTGAGAGCGCCTACGTGGGAGATGCACCCGAAGATATCGAAATGGGAAAACGTGGAAGTGTGTTAACCGTCGGAGTGCGTAGCAACTATCCGAGCAGCAAGCGTGTGCTTGACGCAAGCCCTGATATTTATTTAGAGACAATCATTGAGCTTGGCAAGCACTTCACTTGATTTTCTGTTTATGCGTCCTACAACCAAACCACGGATCAAAGTTTGTTGCATTGCCTCCATTGCTGAAGCGTGGATGGCAATAGACCAGGGTGCTTCAG
>JBKPQV010000193.1:0-3744 GCA_046734235.1 Acidobacteriota bacterium | reverse complement strand
GCTTTGATACGAGGATACGTGTCAGCCGGCGGGCACGCGGGGACGCGTGCGCTCCCAGGATCAAGGCTCGTATTTAGAATAAGCGGGTTACTAAAGGCATGGCGGACTACCTACTGTCGACTGCCGACTACCGACTATCTACTGCCGACCGCCACTGCCGACTGCTACCGGCCATTAACTATTTCGCCGGTACCAACCTCAGAATTCGATCGTCATCGCTGGTTGGCTTTCCTCGCCCGTCGCGATTGGAAGTCGAGAAATATAGAAACCCATCCGGCCCTTCGGCAACGTCGCGTATTCTTCCGTACTTGGTGACAAGAAGTTCCTGGCCGAGCACTCGCCGTCCATCCAGAGCTACCCGAATCAAGCCTTCTCCGCGTAAACAACCAAACATGAAATTTCCTTTGAAAGCCGGAAAAACTGATCCACGATAAAACATGCCACTCGCGGGTGCGCACGAGGGCGTGTATTCAAGCAGCGGCGACTCTAGCCCCGCACGAGTCTCTGTATGATGAATGAGTGGCCATCCATAATTCTTTGCTCGTTCGACGATGTTTACCTCGTCTCCGCCCTCTGGGCCATCGAAACCACTTGGACCATGCTCAGTCTGAAACATCAGATCAGCGCCTGGCTGCCAATCGAGACCTTGTGAGTTGCGATGACCATATGACCATATTTCCGGACGAGCATTGGGTTGACCGATATAAGGATTATCGCTGGGAACCGATCCATCATCATTAAGACGCAGTGTCTTGCCCGCAAGTGAGTCTAGTTTTTGGGCCAAGTTTCTTTGAGTGGCATCACCCGTTGTCACGTAGAGCTTCCCGTCGGGACCAAATCGTAAACGGCAGCCCGCATGAAATTGCGCCGCTGGAATGTTTTCGATGATCACCTTGCGATCGACCAGCCCTTCAGTAGTTTCTCGAAACCGCACTACGCGAACCCGAACACCACCCCCGCCGTAGGCGTAAGACAAATAGATAAAATGATTGCTTGAAAATTGAGGATGAAGCACCACACTCATCAGCCCACTTTCACCAGTTGGCTCCACGTCAGAAACAACAAAAAGCGGCTTCGGGCGTAAGTTGCCATTCTCAAAAACGCGCACCCGACCTGGTCTTTCGGTGAAGATCATTCGTCCCGCGGGGTCCCAGACAATGGACCATGGCACTTCCAATCCGCCGACTACTTTTTCTATGCGAAAGCTTGTATTGGTTTGTGCTGAGGTTTCGATTTCACCTGCGCCTGCACCAACTGGAGGACGACTACAGCCCAGGGCCACAAGCAAAATCGCTATCAGTAACAGGAAACATCTCATATGCATGCCTGTCCGTTTACCAGATGAACTTTGAAAAAGCGTCAAATGGTATGCGTAAATGATTTCTTTAGTATATTAATCAGGAGACAATCAGTGCTGAATGTACTCATGCAGCAACTTAAGTTCATCGCCCTGCTCGCCGAGCTCAACTCGTAGGAGATCGCGAATCGAGAGCATTCCCACCCAGCGTTCACCATCGACGACCGGTAAGTGGCGAGTACCTATTATCTCCATTCGCTCGAGAGCTTGATGAGGGGTCTCATCGCATCTGATTACTGCACGGAGTTCGCTCGTTACTTCTCCAACGCTGACTTTGTTGGGGTCGCGCCCGGGCACGACAATTCTGTTGAGTACGTCTCGCTCAGAAAACACGCCCAGGAGTTTCCCTCCGTCATCAAGTACGCAGACCGCACCTATATTTCGAGCAGCCATAAACTCTGCCGCTTCCTGCACCGTGGCTGTTGCTTTGGTGGAGTAAGGCTCACGGTTGCGAATCACGTCGCGGATTAGCATCGCATTTGCCTCCTGAATCTTTGGCTGTTGGGTGGGCGTATTATTCCATAGGTAACCTCTCCGTGTCTCTGTGTCTGCGTGTCCGATATGCTTCAGCTTGTCGGCGATGTCCTGGAAGCCCGTCACCTTCTGACTAAGAGCCTGTTTCAAAAATCGCTCAGACACCATCGGGCTTTAGCCGCATGGAGTCTTAGTGGTTTTTGGCAAAAACCTCGGAAGGATTACAGACATTAGAACAAGCTTGCTTGGGCAGTTGGGCGACGGAAGGTTGTAGACGCGGCTTTGGTGTGTTCTTTTCTTTTGTTGAAACCCAGTCGCTGGCTGTGGATCTTGAATAAACGTTCGTTCGCTTCCCAGTATTGGCCCTTGCCGCGCATCCGTTCACCGAAAACACTTGAGTTCAACTTACCTTCGCGTGCCTCACGGATTCGATTGAGCACGCGGTCAGCTCGTGTCGGTAACATCTCGCGCAGACGTTCTTCAAAATATGGAGCAACATTGCCGGGTAGCCGGAGCATGTTGATAAAGGCCTGCGTTGCACCGGCCTCTTTCGCTCGCTTCAATAGTTCAGGAATATCGCTCGACAAACCTGGTATAACCGGGGCTATGCCGATACCAACTGTGATACCGGCTTTGGCCAGCGCTTCCATCGCATGAAATCTTGCTTCCGGCAACGGCGCATACGGCTCGACTGCTCTCGCTACTTCGACGTCTGTGAAGGGAATGGTGAAGAAGACACCGAGCTTTGCGTCTTTGTTTAACTCCTGAAGTACATCGATGTCTCTGCGAATCATCGCCGACTTAGTAATAATTCCAATCGGTTGGCGAAACTCGGCACAAATCTCCAGACATCGTCGTGTGAGTTTGTATGTTGCCTCAAGAGGAATATAGGGATCAGAAGTAAAAGAAAAGACAATCTCGTCACCCTTCCAGGACGGCTTCATCAATTCATTTCTGAGCAATGTGGGAGCATTTACTTTAACGACAATTTTTCTATCAAAGTCGGTCCCTGCGCCGTACCCGAGGTATTCGTGTGTTGGCCTACTAAAACAGTAAGTACATCCATGGATGCAACCCCGGTAGCAGTTGATTGTGTAATCAAAACCGACGTCAGGACTGTTGTTATGAGTGATGATCTTTTTGGTTTCGGTTTCCTCGAAGACTTCAAGCTTCACTTCCGGAGGTTCGCCGATCCATTCAACTGAGTGGGTGAGCCACGGATTTGGTGGATTCTCAACGTAACGCATAAACCCCAACCTTGAAATTACTCAAACTGAATTTGTGTTAGATGCGGTCATCGACTCAATCGCATTAAAGAAGAGAAAGACCTGGGCCCCCTCACCACCGACGATCTCCGTCAAGCAAAGATAATCGTTTGTGACTTCAGTAATTCGACCTTCATAAATGCCGCCGGTAATAGTCTTCACTGTGACTGTACTGCCTTTGAACCGGCGAAAGAGATTCTCAGTGTGTTGTCCTGCCATGTTCACTCCGGGTCTTAAGATTTTATGGTCGCGACCAGGTCACAAAGAAAAACCTGTACTTGTCCGGGTCCTCGAGCGTAACAAAGCGTCCTCCCCATCCTTCATCTACTGGTGGACTCGTTCCAGGCATTTTCTGGCTTACCTGGTCGTAAAATAGATCGACATCTTCAACACCAATGAAAAAATGAACACCGCGGCCGCGCTTTAACATGGTCTCTAACTGCTGCGCTAAAGTTATTTTCAAGGGGCCCGCACGCAGCGTGGCCATAGGCGGCTCTCCTGTGGGGTTCATAGATTCAACTTCCAGACCCAAGACGTCCTCATAGAACGCCAGCGACTCCTCCAGACTGTTTACTTCAAGGAAAAGCAGATCGAGGCCGGTTAGATTCATCCTGAACAATTATTCCATTATCAAATAAAGGATGTAGC
>JBKPQV010000192.1:0-7452 GCA_046734235.1 Acidobacteriota bacterium | reverse complement strand
GCTACACTGCGATCGAGTTTTGTGTCTTGGGCTAGATAGACTTCACCCATTCCGCCAGCACCAATTTTGGAGACGATGCGGTAATGAGACAGAGTGGTATTGGCTGATATTTCTTTATTTATTGGCGTTTCCCTTTGTTATTTTGCTCCCATCAACTCCACTCTATTTCGCACAGACTCTCTTTCTTAGATAACGGAAAAACTAGTTCTCTGGGGTCACTTACATTTGGGCAGCATTTTATTTTCTGAACAACTACATATTGCAGACTGCCAACGGTCACGCCGATGCGTGACGAGAAAGTTTTGTCCATCTAGCGAAGGGGCGAAATTTACGTTGCCAAACTCGCAGTTACCTGGTGTGTTGGACGAGGGCTAGACCTTCGGCGCCTGATATCTGGGTCAGGGACCTCATTACTCAAGTGGCGGCGAATTATTGCATGCAATTGCACGTCAATCCAGCGTTAGCTGAACGTTCTGAAAGATTTTTGGGGTTTTGCCTGTATAGGTCGTGTCAATAAACATTGGTTGACAACTCCAAACAGTGGCGTAGCATTCGAAGTCGTTTGGGAGCGCTTAACAAAACATTGAAGATAAACACTTCGCTGAAAGAAGTTTTTCTGATTTCGTTGATTACGTTTAGCCTGTCAGCCACCACTCTAGCGCTACAAAACGAGACGGTAGCTAGTCTGCTGCTTTGGTCCACACATCCAGCCGATAAATGGGAGAACGCTTACCCGGTCGGAAATGGGCGCCTCGGCGCGATGGTCTTCGGACGTACAGACGAGGAGCAGATACAGCTTAATGAGGATACCTATTGGTCTGGTGGGCCCTATTCCACCGTCGTGAAGGGCGGCGCACAAGTACTACCTGAATTGCAGAAGCTCGTCTTTGCCGGCGACTTCAAGCAGGCGCATGTTCTATTTGGCCGGCGCCTAATGGGCTATCCGATTGAGCAACAGAAATACCAGGCACTTGGAAATCTGGTTATCAAGTTTCCTTCAAAAGAAGCCGTCTCTGATTACCGACATCAACTCAACTTGGACACTGCCATTGTAACAACCAGCTATTTGCAAGGTGCCGTACGTTACACTCGCGAAGTTTTTGTGAGTCCCGTCGATCAAGTCATCGTTGTGCGACTTACATCAGATCAACCGGGCAAGCTCAACTTCAAGGCACAACTACGCGGATACAGGAATACGGCTCATTCAAACTACGCAACCGACTATTTTCAGATGGACGGTGATGGTGCGAACGGATTGATGCTGCGCGGAAAATCGGCGGATTACATGGGCATCGAAGGAAAGCTGCGCTACCAAGCTCGATTGCGCGCCATTCCGACAGGTGGTTCAGTAGGGGTAATCGGTGATGAGCTAACGGTTAATAATGCCACTTCAGTGACGCTATTGATTGCCGCCGCCACAAATTTTGTGAATTACAAAGACGTAAGCGCCGATCCTCAAGCACGTGTGGCAGCTACGTTTCAAGCGTTGACTGGAAAATCATTTGACGCGATAAAAGCGATGCATGTCCAGGAACATCAGCGTCTCTTCAGGCGCGTTGTTCTCCATTTACCAGTAACACAAAACTCACAACTCCCAACAGAAGAACGGCTCAAGCGTTTCGATGGATCGAACGACCCTGCGCTCGCAACGTTGCTTTTTCAGTTTGGTCGTTACCTGTTGATCTCCGCTTCGCGTCCTGGTTCGCAGCCAGCCAATTTACAAGGCATCTGGAACAAGGACATGAATCCGATGTGGGATGCCAAGTACACGACAAACATCAACACTCAGATGAATTACTGGCCGGCAGAGGTCGGTAACTTGAGTGAGTGTGCTGAGCCCCTCTTCCGTATGATCAAGGAACTGACAGATCAGGGAAGTCAGGTAGCGCGTGAACATTATGGAGCACGAGGCTGGGTGTTTCATCAGAACACCGACCTTTGGCGCGTCGCGGCGCCTATGGATGGTCCAAGTTGGGGAACATTCACGGCTGGAGGTGCGTGGCTGACAACCCATCTGTGGGAGCACTACCTTTATACGGGCGACAAAACGTTTCTCAAAAATTACTATCCGATTCTTAGAGGCAGTGCGGAATTCTATCTGGACTTCTTAGTCACACATCCGAAATACGGTTGGCTCGTAACTAACCCGTCGACTTCACCAGAAAACTTTCCAGCAGGTCCGTCAAGCGTGCGCTTTTTTGATGAGATTACGATGTTTGAAACGGGAACCTCCATCTGCGCTGGTTCCACTATTGACATGCAAATCCTTAGAGACCTGTTCACCGCGGTCGCACAAGCGGCTGATGTCCTGAAAACCGATCAAGACTTTAAGGAGAGAGTACTCGCAGCGCGCGCCAAACTTGCGCCAATGCAAGTCGGCCGGAAAGGAAATTTACAAGAGTGGCTTGAGGACTGGGATGAAACCGAAAAAAGTCACCGCCACATCTCTGGACTCTGGGGTCTCTTCCCCGGTCATCAAATTTCCATACGACAAACGCCCAAGCTTGCCGAAGCCAGCAAGGTGGTATTAGAGCAAAGGGGCTTGGAGGGGAACGGCTGGTCCTCAGCATGGAAGGCAGCATGCTGGACGCGTTTAGGTAATGGTGCCAGGGCAATGGAGAACATTAACTACGCAATTCACAACTACACCTTTAATAGCTTGTTTTCCATCTGTTCGAAGGCAATGCAGGTAGACGGCTCTTTTGGTGTCTCTGCGGTGATAGCGGAGTTGCTGATTCAATCACACGAAGAAGAACTGAACTTGTTGCCCGCACTTCCAGCCTCGTGGTCAAAGGGTGAAGCCGTCGGGTTACTGGCGCGAGGTGGTTTTGAAGTGAGCATGCGTTGGCAAGAGGGGAAACTGATGGAGGCGACCATTCTTTCAAACAATGGAAACGTGTGTCGCGTTCGCTCGGCCACGGCCTTGCAGGTTTCGTCAGAGAGAAAGCCCATCTCCGTCACACGGCCTGAAAAAGATGTAGTGGAATTCAAGACTACGCCGGGTGCAACCTACAAATTGATCTCCCGATGAGTCTAGGGATTGCTGTTTTTGATTGCTGATTGCTGATTTGCAATACCACCGACCGCAGTTGGTGGATTGTTCATACCTTACCTACAAAGCACCTCACACACGTTCTGCCGAATACCACCGACCGCAGTCGGTGGATTGTTCATACCTTACCTACAAAGCACCTCACACACGCTCTGCCGAATACCACCGACCGCAGTCGGTGGATTGTTCATATGTGGTAGGTTGTCGTGTTTTTAAGAGTAAGGCGCCGAGTCTCAATATCTCTGGAACAATTCTTTTCTGGTCGTGTATGAACGATCCACCAACTGCGGTTGGTGGTATTTCGGGCAGTTCCTTAGTGAGTGTTGCCTTAGGCTAGGTATGAACGATCCACCAACTGCGGTTGGTGGTATTTCAGCTGTTCAGTAATGAATGTTGCTGTAGGAACCATCCACCAACTGCGGTTGGTGGTATTTCAGCTAGTCACTAATGAATGTTGCTGTAGGTTAGGTATGAACCATCCACCAACTGCGGTTGGTGGTATTTCAGCTAGTCACTAATGAATGTTGCTGTAGGTTAGGTATGAACCATCCACCAACTGCGGTTGGTGGTATTTCAGCTGTTCACTAATGAATGTTGCTGTAGGTTAGGTATGAACCATCCACCAACTGCGGTTGGTGGTATTTCAGCTAGTCACTCTATTTATTACCGAGATTTCGTGTTTAGCTCGTGTGACTTCGTGGATCATTCCTTTGCCCGGAAATCAGACGATCCACGAATTCACACGAATAAACACGAACCCATTCCACCTGCACCAATTTTGGAGACGATGCGGTAGTGGGAGATTGGTGAATGCTGATAGTGGTTTGTTCAATCTCTTGTGTTCTCACTGACATCGGCGGTTCATGATGCGGTCACTTTATTACTCTCAGATTCGAGTAGTCGACAACCTGTCCCCAAAACGAGACGGAGACCCCACTTACCTCCGGTCGAGCAAAGCGATAAGCCTGTTCATGGAAGAGAGGCAGAATCAGGGCCTCGCGCTTGATGACTTCTTCAATTTCCTGGTAGAGAGAATGTCTTACGCTTGGAGAACTTTCGGCCTTCGCTCTCTCAATCATTCTGTCCATTTCAGGGGTTCCGCATAAGCGCCCAATGCCACCTTCCTGCGAATGAAACAACTGAACAAAAGCGTCAGGATCAGGATAGTCGGCGATCCACCGAGTTACCACTACGTCGGCAACGCCTTGCTGTCGGAATTCATTGAAGTCTGCGCTGGTCTTATTCATAGGCGACAATTTGAAATTGATTTCTCGAAGATCATTGGTCAGCTGATCGAAAATTATGGAGTGTTCGACGAAGTAAACTGGATTTACCGCCGCTTTCAACTCGATTGGTGATTCGGATCGAGGCAGAGGAGCTGCTACTGCGTAACTACTTCGCGAAGTTTGTATTGGATTGTGACCAGCCAGACCAGGGGGAATAATTCCATGTGCTGGCACGCCTAGTCTGCCAATAGTTCGCTGTATAAGTGCGGGGACATCGAGCGATGCGAGCAAGCTTTGACGGAGTTGCTTGTCGCGGAGTGGGCCGCGATGGATATTGAAAGCCACGTAGTATGTGCAGAGACTCGGAGTTTCACGATACCCGGCTGCGAATGCTGGATCACGCCGCAATGCCTCCACATCGGCCGGCAAAAGATCGTAGGCAAGGGCAAACCGTCCTTCACGGAATCCTTTCATGATTTCGACTGGCGTGATTCCAAATTCATAAATCAAGCCATCGCACTTAGGAAACCCCTTACGCCAGTAGTGTCGGTTGGCTTCCAATTCAATAAATTGTCCGGGCTTCTGTTGAACCACCCGAAATGGACCAGTGCCTACACATCCATCCCGCCAATTTTCGTTGAACCTCGAACTCCCTTCTGGAACAATCGATGCGGAACTAAAAGCCAGCAGCGCTGGGAAAAACGATACTGGTTCTTCGAGTTCGATTGAAAATTCGTTTGTCGAATGAATTCGAAGACCGGTGAGGACATCGGCTGTACCATTCAATAGCGCCTTTGCTCCAAGTATCGACGAGTAAAACCAGCGCGATTCGCTCTCGCTGTGTTGCAACATTCGCTCGAAGGAATAGCGAACGTCTCTGGCAGTGAGCCGGCGCCCATCATGAAACCTCACATCGTCACGAAGTTTGAAGCGATAGACTTTGCCGCCTGAATCGGCGCTAAAGTCCGACGCTAGCCAGGGACCGATTCTCATACCACCCGAAACCTGAAGTAGAGTTTCAAAGATGCTGCCAACGACCTCCACTTGCTCGAGCGAAAGTGAAATTGCCGGATCCAGATCATTGAGTACACCTGCCACAGGGACGTGAATGATTCCACCACTTGCGCGTGGCAAATCAGCCGCAGCAGTCGCTTCATGCTTGCCGATTTCCGAGTAGTTGACATAGGGAGGAGTGCTACGCAGTTTTAGGCCGCGAACCCTTTGATTTGCTACTCGGTAATCTATGTCGTGAAACAAGGGAACAAGCACTCCTCCTTCCTGCAGCAGGTTTTCAAACCTGCGGTACAAAGCCTCGCGAGAGCGAGGACGACTTTCGGCACGGGCGTCATCAAGAATGCGATCACTTTCAATGGAGGAGAAGTAACTTCGAAAACTGCCGGCTCGCGAGTGAAATAGGAAATGCGTGAAGTCATCGGGATCGTCGTAATCCGCGTTCCAGCGACCAATAAGCAGATCAAGTCCATCCGCTTTTTGCCAGGTCGCAAGATAGGCGTCCATATCAGCGGTCTCGACAAGGACTTCCACTCCAAGTTCCGACCACAGTGAAAAGAGAGCGGTTAGCAGCGAAGCGTAACGATCGCGAAGTATTGGATGTAATGATGCCTTGAGTTCGATTTTTTCTGGCAGACCCGCCGATCGGAGCATCTCCAGTGCCTCTGCGTGGGTTAGCCCATTCCGTCGCTTGCCTGGATCGTGACCCAGTAGGCCAGGCGGAATCAAACCTGCGGCTGGTTGGGCAAACCGACCAAGCGTTTGCCAGACCAGTTCATGAGTTCGCACCACACCAGAAAGAGCTTTTCGCAAAGTCGGGTTCTGCGCTGCGATCCCACTAGCAGTGTTCCAGAGCACGAAGTAAGTATTCTTCTTCGGGATTTCATTGAGGCCCCGCCGAAAACGCGGGTCACGCAAAATGTCATCGAGATCGCTTGGCATCAGGTCGCCGGCAATGTCGTACTCGCCAGTCCGCAGTCCGGAAGCGATCTTTACAGCATTCAGACCCGGTCGAAATTCAACCGCATCGAGACGTGCTGGTTTACCTTTCCAGTAATCCGCGTTACGTTGGAGAACTATTTGCTCAGAGGTCTGAGATAGAATTCGAAATGGTCCAGTGCCGTAGACTGCCGTTCGCTGGTCGCCACTTGTCGCCGACTCGCGCGCGATGGCGGTATGCGCGTCAGTCAGCAGCGACGGATAGATTGAGAGCGGCTCAATTAGTTCGATCTCCAACTGATTTTCCGAATGGACCACAATCCCCGGGATCTCGACACCATCGCCGGCAGCGAACTCGGCCGCCCCACGAATAGCAGCTATGGCCGGAGGCGTTTCCGCATTTTTGAGACGCACCGATCTCTCGAAAGATTTCTTTACGTCCGCAGCCGTTAGGTGATGGCCATCCTGGAAACGAATATCATTGCGTAAGGTTAATATTACGGTCTTGCCGCCTTCGCTAACTTCCCACTTTTCACAGAGATGGGGTACCAGGTTTCCGTTTCGATCAGTGGCTAAGAGTGGCTCGAAAACATTCGTGAGGATTTCGAGTTCTTCGACAAGTTCCAACTGCACCGGCTCCAGTGTGTTCACCGGATTCGCTAGGGCTACGACTAGCGTCCCTCCCTGTGGGATCTCTTCTTCCGTTTCTGATATTGCCGACTCCGAACCAAGTCGCGCTGCTTCATCAGCGTAGGTGTTTGACTTTTCATACTCACCCAGCAAGTTAGCGACTGTGGCGGCAAGCGATAACAGTTGTTTGAGGCTTTCAGTATCGCCGACAACACGTGCAGTTGTGAGGCCCTGTTCGACCCAGCGCCTGGTATCGTCTGTGCGACGAGCCTGCCAGGCTGTTTCGGCGGCGAGTACCAAAGCAGACACCGCGAGTGATGAATTTTTCTCTCCTTCCAGAACTTTGTTGGCTGCTTCAACTTCGCGTAGTGCGCCATCGATGTCCCCACTCATCCGATGCGCCTGAGCCAACATCAAGCGAGCTTCGCCTTCGCGCCAACTTTCACCTTCCCATTCCTGATCTAAAAACTCGAGAGCTGTTTTAACTGCGCGAGTCGCTTCCTCTGGGCTAAAAGCATCAAGGGACGCTCGTGCCTGTCTGAGTGCATACTCGACAGTCTTCTCTTCAATGTCCGCCTGCGAGTAGTGGTAAAC
>JBKPQV010000191.1:0-16416 GCA_046734235.1 Acidobacteriota bacterium | reverse complement strand
ACTCCTCAACAAATAGAAGAACGGCGCAAGGAATACGAAAAAAAGATGGCCGAAAAAGTTCCGGCCAATGGGGCACGTGTGGGCTCCCTTGAACTTGGTGGACCATATGCCGCAGCCCAGGGCCCTTCTTTGGAAAGTAAAAAGAAAGTCTACGCGTGCGGGCATTTGAATGGGCAACACAAACCTGGATGTGACACCCTAATCATAGAAAAGTTGATGCATCGTGCATTCCGGCGTCCCGTTACCAGAACTGAGGTAGCGCAACTTACAAGTTTGGTCGCTCAGGCACAAAAGGATGGAGGTTCATTTGAGGAGGGACTTGCGGTAGCCATACAAGCCATGTTGGTGTCGCCGCGATTTCTATTTCGTACTGAGGGCGGGCAAGTCAAGGCGCCAACGCTTACCCAACACGAATTGGCTTCGCGCCTTTCGTATTTTTTGTGGAGCAGCATGCCGGATGACGCTCTTTTGCGTGTGGCCGATCAAGGTAAGTTGTCGAGACCCTCTGTACTACTCGCAACCGTTCGGCGGATGCTGCTGGATCCCAAGGCAAAGGCTTTAGTAGAAAACTTTGGTGGACAGTGGTTACAAGTACGTAAGCTTGAGTCGGTAAAACCGGATGGCAAGAAATTTCCAGAATTCGATGAGTACTTGCGTTTATCAATGGCGCGCGAGACGCAGTTATTCTTCGAGAGCATAATTCAAGAAGACCGAAGTATTCTTGATTTCATCGATGCGGATTATTCATTCCTCAATGAACGATTGGCTCGCCTTTACGGCGTTCCAAATGTTCAAGGTCCTGAATTTCGTAAAGTCTTATTTGCACAAGATGCACATCGTGGCGGTCTACTCTGCCAGGCCAGCGTTCTAACAATTTCTTCATATGCCAATCGCACTTCTCCTGTCTTGAGGGGAAAATGGGTACTCGAAAATTTTGTTGGCGCGCCTCCGCCACCGCCTCCACCAGATGTACCTAACCTGGACGAGGCGAAAATCGGTACGTCGTCATCAATGAGGGAGCAATTGGAACTGCACCGGAAGAATGCAATCTGCGCATCGTGTCACTCACGGATGGATCCACTGGGATTTGGACTTGAGAACTTTGATGCAATTGGTGCCTGGCGCGCGAAAGAAGGAGAATTCGTTATCAATGCATCGGGCACGCTTCCCGACGGAAGATCTTTTGCCGGTCCACAAGGCCTGAAAGGAATTTTGAAAAACCAGCCCGAAGCATTTGCTGAAACCCTGACTAAGAAACTATTCACCTATGCACTTGGGCGAGGATTGGAAGATTCAGATGAGCCGGCGATTAAGAAGATAGTTAGACAAACGATTGACAACAATTATCGCTTCTCTAGTTTGATCGTCGGTATTGTTAATAGTGAACCGTTTCAGAAGCGTCGCGGAGCAGTATCGCCAGTGCCTCCTGTTGCGCTTACAATGAAATCGCGTAGGGCCTCTCAATGATTATTAGCCGGAAGAGCTTATCAAGACGTACTTTCTTGCGTGGCATGGGAACCATGATTGCTATTCCTATGCTTGATGCAATGGTCCCGGCGTTTGCTCGTGGTTTGAACCTCCAGGAAAAGGCTCCAGTTCGCCTGGCATTTGTCTATGTACCCAATGGCATAGTCATGAAGGACTGGACACCGAAGACCACCGGAAGCGATTACGAGTTTACGCGCATTCTAAAACCGCTTGAATCTTTCCGACGCGATCTTTTTGTCCTTTCTAATCTTGACTCGCACACTGGTAATGCGCTTGGAGATGGACCAGGTGATCACGCGCGGGCTGGGGCCTCATTCCTGACTGGCGTTCATTGTCGCAAGACCGCAGGCTCAGACATACGCGGCGGCATCTCTGTCGACCAGGTCGCAGCAGCGAAGCTAAACGGTGTAACGAGGTTTGCCTCCATCGAGCTCGGTTGTGAGGATTCGCGCACGGTCGGGGACTGCGATTCCGGATACAGCTGTGCGTACACAAATAGCCTGTCATGGCGAACTCCACAGAACCCGATGCCGCCGGAAGTAAATCCAAGAGCAGCATTCGAACGCTTATTTGGCACCGCGGAAGATCTGAGTTTAGACCCTGCAACCCGAGCGAGACGCCTGAAATATCGCAAGAGCGTTTTGGATTTTGCTAGAGACGACACTCAAAAACTTGTAAAGACTTTGGGGCCAGGTGATCGTCGCAAGATTGACGAGTATCTGTTTTCGATTCGGGAAGTCGAACAAAGGATCGAGCGTGCTGAAAAAGACACGCGACAAATTTCGCCGGGAATTGATAAACCCGGTGGGATACCGTTCGAATTTCCAGAATACGCTAAATTGATGTGCGATTTGCAGGTGCTCGCGTTTCAATCTGATCTTACGCGGGTGGTGACTCTTGTGTTGGGACGTGAAGGTAGTAATCGCGTTTATCAGGAGTTAGGCATCAGCGATCCACATCATCCGCTGACGCACCACAGAAACAACCAGGAGTGGATCGAGAGGATAGTCCGGATTAATACATTCCACGTCGAGTTATTTGCTTATCTTCTGGGGAGACTCAGATCAACAACTGAAGGTGACAGTAATTTGTTAGACCGATCGATGATTGTTTACGGAAGCGGCCTGGCAGATGGAAACAGCCACACCCATGAAGCGTTACCCGTCTTAGTGGCAGGTCGTGGAGATGGCACACTCAAACCCGGTAAGCATCTGATTGCCGCGACCGGCACGCCAATCACAAATCTTTATCTTTCGTTGTTAGATCGAATGGGAGCCCAAGAGGAACGGCTTGGGGATAGCACAGGTCGGCTGGTTCAAGTTTAGAGCATCAAAAATTTGGGCTCTACCGCTGCCCCGATCATTTTCCATATTTCATTTGACATTTTTCAACTGCCATTTTCAGACGCTCAGCGAATTACCCGTGTCTGGAATAACAATTGAAAAATGTCAAATGAAATATGGAAAATGATCGGGCAGCGTTAAAGCCCCAAAACAGTCCTAGTCTTCTTCTTCTCCACCCTTGATTCTTCCTTCAGCTCTCGATTGCTCAACGATCTTAGTCGCCAATTGACCCGGAACTGGATCGTAGTGTGAGAACTGCATGTGGAAAGAGCCTCGAGCTGCGGTGATCGAATTCAGAGTCGATTGATAATTGAGCATTTCGGCCATCGGAACCTGGGCCTTAATCACTTGTTGCTTACCGCTGGACTCCATGCCCTGCACTCGACCGCGACGTGAGTTCAAATCACCCATGATGTCGCCGCTATATTCTTGCGGCGCCGCGATCTCCACATCCATAACGGGTTCAAGCAATGAAGGCTTTACCTTTTCCATTGCGGCACGAAAAGCTTTACGACCTGCTGCCCTGAAAGAATGCTCATCAGAATCCACAGGATGGTATGAACCATCAATCAACTGGACCTTGAAATCAACTAAAGGATAACCAGCGATAGCGCCAGACTTAGCAGCTTCAATGATTCCTTTTTCGATTGCCGGTCTAAATTGTTGTGGCACAGAACCGCCGAAGATCTTGTCTTCGAAGACAAAACCACCGCCTCGGGGAAGCGGCTCAAACACGCACTTGCAATCGCCAAACTGTCCGCGTCCGCCCGTCTGTTTCTTGTGTCGCCCCTGAACTTCGGCCCTTTGAGTAATGGTCTCTTTGTAAGGCACTTTTGGTGGATGAAGTGTGACTTCGACGCTGTAACGCTTCTTGAGTTTTTCAACTACTGTTTCAACGTGGAGTTGACCAGATCCCGAAAGCAAAAACTCCTTTGTTTGCGCATCCCGAGTGAAGTGGAGAGCAGGATCCTCTTCGAGAATCTTGTGTAGAGCGACGCTGATTTTCTCTTCGTCCTGACGTGACTTCGGCTCGATGGCAAACGCTATCGCAGCTTCAGGGTATTCAACGGCATCATAGACAATTTGCGCAGACCTATCGGACAACGTATCACCCGTTTGAGTTTCTTTTAGCTTCACGCACGCAATGATATCGCCCGCATGAGCCTCAGTGACTTTGTCGAGTTGTTTCCCCTGCATTACGTGCAATGCGCCAAGCCGTTCGGTCGTGCCGCGAGTCGAGTTGAACGAGTTTGCGTCAGTTTGCAGGTGACCACTGATGATTTTGAAAACGTTGATGCGACCGGCAAAAGGATCAGCGATGGTGCGGAAACAGTAGGCAGAGAATGGCTCACTATCACTGTACTTTCGTCCCAGTCGTTCAGCATCCGGACCAGCATCTACCGGTTTACCCCACTCAGCCTCATGGTGTGCCGGATCAGGGGCGAAATCAACGAGTCCATTAAGCAATGCACGCAGTCCAACCTGCGTGACACTCGAAACTGCAAATACGGGACACAGTTTGCTCTGAGCAATGGCGTTGTTGATGTTTGGCAGGATGTCTGCCTCATCAAGTGTGCCTTGCTCGAAGTATTTTTCCATCAACTGATCATTCGATTCTGCAACGAGCTCAACTAAACGCTCGCGAGTTTTGTCGACGAAGTCGCGACCTTCAGTTGGAATGTCAATTTCCTTCGCCTGTCCATCCGGGCCGAGTTCATATGCCTTCATGTGTACGACATCGACGACACCACGAAAATCTTTTTCTTTGCCGATCGGTAAAGTGAAAGGAATGATCGCGCGACTGAAAGTCTTCTGTGCACTTTCAAGTGCTGCACCAAAATCAGCATGCTCTTTATCAAGCTTGGTAATTACCATCACCCGGGGCACTAAAAACTCGTTGGCGTAAGCCCAGCTTTTCTCCGTCTGGACCTCAACACCTTTGACGGCGTCAACAACGGCGATCGCGCAATCAGCAATGCGAAGTGCTGGTCGCGCGTGGGCTATAAAAGCAGCGTATCCAGGAGTATCAATAAAATTAAGTTTGGTATCGCGGTGATCTAAATGGGCTAATGCGGTATTGAGAGTAATTTTTCTGGCTATTGAATCTTCTTCGTAATCGGTGACAGTGGTTCCTTCATCAACTTTGCCCCAGCGCGGTGTGGCTCCGGCGACGTAGAGAAGAGAACTGATCAGTTGCGTCTTCCCTGCGTCGCCATGTCCAATGACAGCCAGATTGCGGATCGCTTCCGTTGGATAGACTTTCATACGTTTGATTCCTTTCAGGCATGCGAATTTTGGCGAAGGATACCCATCCGCGTTGATAACAACTGCTGAACCGTTGGCGGGATGTGTTCCGTGATTTGCGAGTAATTTATATGACGGTTAAGGTCAAAGGCAAGTTAGGTCAGATTGATGTACACCGCCACAAATCCGGGCACGCGGCCATCTTTCAAACCACTCCTGGCATCTCAGAAGGCAAGCAGGGTTTAACGCAGTATGAAGAAAGTAGAAGTCATGTATTATCGAAAGTTAGCGATCGCACTTGCCCTTGTTATGGTTGTGGGGCTGGTGAGTTTGGTATCAGGAAAAGTTGAGACAAATGAAAGAGACAGTAAGCATCTGCAAACAATTGAGCCACTTGATTTGGCTATTTTGATACAGGATGATCTTATTTCTCAGGTTGGTAACGAACTAGGAGTTACAAAGGAATTCATTAGGTCGTTGCCCCAAGGTTCGCGCGTAATGGTTGGTTACATTACTGCAGGCTCATTGCAGGTGCGTCAGCCATTCACAACTGATTTAGACAAGGCTGCGCAATCACTTCGTATTCCAACGTCCAGCGTGTCGAGTGCACCGTTCAACCCTTATGTTGAAGTGCTCGAAGCTTTGAAGAAGTTTCCTTCAGGAAGCTCAAATGCCAATGCGTTGCTTCTTATCTCGGATGGTTTAGACACGTCACGAGGCTTTGATGCCAATGCTGCAGGCCACACGCTCGATATTGAGCGATCCATCAAAGAAGCAAACCGGCGAAACGTGAGCGTGTTTAGTTTTTATGCGCCGTCTGTTGGCTTAACAAGTCGCAACCGACTCGCCGCAAGTTACGGGCAGAGTTCGTTGAATCGCATTAGTGATGAAACAGGAGGGAAGGCATTCTTCCAGGGCACTACCGGGTTTGTCACTTTTGATTCTTACTACAATCGTTTGCGCGAAGCTTTGAACCGTCAGTACGCAAAAGCGCGCTAGATAGAGGTCTAAAAGTTCGTCTCGAGAAACCGCCTCGTCACCTGTCGAGGCGGTTTCTCTTTCAACCTCACAAGCAAATACTTGGCTACAGGCAAAAGCTGGTGGTAAAGTTGTCAAGTCGGTCATACCTACCGGCGGCTTGGTCCAATAAAAAAGGCTCACTAAAAACACAGAGCAGTGCGCGAATATTGTCTCATCGTCGAAGGGTCTTATCTTTCGGAAGCTGAGGCCGAACACGCCCTGCGCGACCCATTTATCGAAGACTGGGTTGAGCAGACCGGCCGCTTCCGAATTCACAACATGGACGAAATTCAGATTTGCCCCGGAGTGACGCTCGGTTCTCTTGAAGTCGTCATGCTGGACGATGGGTTATTCGAAATCGCCAGCATCGATCCTGAACACCCTCTGACCGAGCACAAGGCTAAAGGCGTGGCAGAAGCACTCCGCCGCCAGGACATGTTCGAAGAAATCAGAACCGAGCCGCGTCCAGATGAATAGCAACTTGTTAGATCAGGAACACTCGTTCCTCAATGGACGTGTGGTGGTTCTGATTGGCGATCTCACCCAGCAAAATGTCGATGCGATTGTGAATGCGGCTAACTCCACATTACTAGGTGGCGGAGGCGTTGACGGTGCAATTCACCAGGAAGGCGGTCCCGCGATTATTGAGGAATGTAGAAAGATTCGAGAATCTCAATACCCAGGCGGGCTCCCGACTGGTCAGGCCGTCATCACCACTGGAGGAAATCTGGCAGCTCGTTTTGTGATCCATACGGTTGGACCGATTTACGGAAGGAATAAGGACGAGGAAGCCACATTGCTGGCGTCCTGTTACCGGAATTCCCTGGCTTTGGCCTCCGAAAAACAGCTATCAAGCATCGCTTTTCCTTCAATTTCTACCGGTGCCTTTGGTTACCCGAAGATAGAAGCTGCTGCAATTTCGTCAAAAGCAATCAAGGAAACTCTGGAAAAGGACGATTCTATAGGTGAGGTCCGGCTGGTTTTCTTTCTGCCACGGGACGCACGGGTGTTTTTGCAATACCAGAACTTCGAGTAGACTCTCCCACTTTGTGGGTCTGAAGGGAATCCCTGAAAAGATCGGCCTTTTTTAGAAATCATCAGCTCTTCGCACTTTCATTGTTCGGGACACATACAAAAGTTAATGATTGAGACCACTGAATTAGAGAAAGTAGTTAAGCGGACTCCGGAACTACCCGGGCCGCTACTCCCCCTAAAACGTTTGGCCTGGAACTATTGGTGGAGCTGGTCCGCCGACGGCGCCAGCTTATTCCGCGACTTGGACGCCGATATCTGGGAAGAGTGCGAGCACAACCCGAGGCAACTCCTGGCCAAGACCTCGGCTTACCGTTTAGCGCAAGCAGCAACTGATCCAGTTTATTTGGAGCGAGTCCGCCGGATCGATCAATTATTTCAGGAGTACATGGGGAAAACGCCACGCTGGCCTCAAAGCGGGACGCCCGTAATAACAACCGAGAATCCGGTCGCGTATTTCTGCGCCGAGTTTGGAGTACACAACTCATTACCGCTTTACTCCGGTGGGTTGGGAATCCTGGCTGGGGATCACCTCAAGTCGGCGAGTGATCTAAGGCTGCCATTGGTTGCTGTTGGACTGCTGTATCGCTACGGCTACTTTGTGCAACGTCTTCGCACCGATGGCTGGCAGGAAGAGCTCTATGGCGAAACCTTTCCGAATGAACTACCGATTGACCTGGTCCGTGAGGATGACGGCTCGCCTTTACAAGTAGAAGTATTTATACGTGAGCGTAATGTGTTGGCCCAGGTGTGGCTCGCAGTCGTTGGTCACGTTCAATTGTATTTACTCGATACCAACATACCCGAGAACGTTGAAACGGATCGTTGGGTAACCGGCCACCTATACGGCGGTGACAGGGAGACTCGGATTGTCCAGGAGATGTTACTGGGCATCGGGGGCGTAAGGTTATTGAGAAAACTTGGTATCAAGCCCCAGGTATTTCATCTGAACGAGGGCCATTCTGCTTTTCTCACGCTCGAGTTGGCTCGCGAAGTTATCCAAACAGAGCAAAAGACAATGGCGGAGGCGACCGACATCGTTCGACGCCAATGCGTTTTCACAACTCATACACCGGTGGCCGCTGGTAACGACGAATTTGACAGTTCTTTAGTCCTTCGTTGTTTTAGTTCTGATTACCTTGAACAACTAGGCCTATCTCAAGATGAGTTCCTCGGGCTTGGGCGGGTTGACTCTCAAGACTCATCCGAACGGTATGGTTTAACTCCTCTTGCCATTCGCATGTGCCGCTCAACAAACGGAGTCAGCAAAAAGCATGGTGAGGTCTCGCGTGCACTTTGGCAAAAACTGTGGGTTGAAAAAACGATTGACGAGATTCCGATTACTCACGTCACTAATGGAATCCATGCGCCGACCTGGATATCACCCCTGCTGCGATATCTTTATGAGAAGTACGCTGGTCCAGATTGGTCGAGTCAACTTCTAGATCGAGGTCGCTGGAGCCAGATAGTCGCTTCAATCCCCGATGAAGAGTTTTGGATAGCGCATTCCCTGCTGAAGGAGCGTTTGGTGGCTTTTCTGCGGACACGTTCCCTCCAGTCAAGACGAGCAGCTGGCGAAAGGCCAGACTATATAGATGCTGCTAATACCGTTTTCGAACCTAAAGCGTTGACGATTGGATTTGCGCGTCGAGTAGCTGGCTATAAGCGTTGGAATCTACTCTTAACTGATCCCGAGCGAGTACTCCGCATTATCAATAATGAAGACCGCCCGGTGCAGTTTGTATTTGCCGGCAAAGCTCATCCGCAGGACGAAGGCTCAAAGCGGATTCTGCAACAACTGGCACTGTGGAAGTATGATGCGCGCGTCAGGCAGAGCGTAGTGTTTCTCGAAGACTACGATCAGGAGATCGCGCGACAGATGGTCCAGTCAGTTGACGTTTGGCTAAACGTACCTCGCCGGCCGCTTGAAGCCTCTGGAACTAGCGGTGAAAAGGTTGCAATTAACGGCGGTCTAAACCTTTCGATTCTGGACGGCTGGTGGTTGGAAGGCTATGACGGAACCAATGGCTTCGCGATTGGCGATGGAGTTGATGGAGAAGAAGTCTCCAAGATCGATTTCTGTGACGCCGAGTCGTTATATGACGTACTGGAGCAGGAAGTTGTGCCGCTGTATTACGATCGCGACAGTAATGGAGTACCACGTAGATGGATCGCGATGATGAAGCGGGCGATTGAAACACTTGCTCCTGAGTTTAATAGCGATCGCATGGTCGACGACTACATTCGCAAGATCTACATAAGCTAATCCCGACCATTGATCCAAGGTTCTGCGTCGATTAAGCGGAAAAATTAACCACCAAGGCACAAAGACACTAAGGCACAAACGGTAATTGTGAATTTGTGTCTTTGTGTCTTCGTGTCTTGGTGGTTAATCTCTCCTCCGTCTCGCATCTGGTTCAGACTCGGGACTGATGATTGGTCAAATCTCGCAGGGATAAGGCGAGCGACTGTATGTTAGACTACACCTCCCCTAACGTTTCGGCACAAGTGACCCTGTTGTCCGAAATGAAACTACTTGACCCCGAATGAAATACTGCACTCTCTGTAAAGAAAAATACGACGACAGCGTTAGCTTTTGCCCGATTGACGGCGAAGTGTTGGAAGCCGATCCCGCTTCTATTGTTGATACGGTGCTTGACGGCCAGTATCAGATGGAAGCCCTCCTGGGCAAAGGTGGGATGGGTGCAGTGTATCGTGCGCGCCACATTCTGCTCGGCGACCGTGTCGCAATCAAAGTCTTGCCACCCGAAGTGCGTAACAACGCCGAATGGCTTCGACGTTTTCGTCGCGAAGGGCAGGCGGCTCGCCGGTTTCGCCATCCTAATTCAGTTACTGTTTATGATCTGCGAACAGCCGCTGATGGCACCATCTACATGGTGATGGAGTATGTAGAAGGTCATACTCTCGATGCGGAACTGAAAAAACGAGGAAGACTCACTGCTGCGGAATCGTTTGAAATTCTGAATCCGATTATGAGTGTTTTAGACACTGCCCATTCAATGGGTGTGGTTCATCGTGACCTAAAACCAGAAAACATCATGATCGGTAAGCCAACGGGCAATGGGGAACCGGCGGTGAAGTTGCTCGACCTCGGGATCGCGAAAATGCGCGAAATAGCCGGTGTTGATACTGCCGGCAATACGGCTTTGACGATGGCCGGTCAGGTGCTTGGTACTCCTTACTACATGTCACCTGAACAATGGGGTGAAATACCGCGGGATGGAAATGAAGAGATTGATGGACGAGCTGATATTTACAGCTTGGGCCTCGTCTTCTACGAAATGATTTCAGGCCGGCGCTGCTATTCCGGCACTACCCTGCTTGAATTGAGACGCGAACACGTTTCAAAGGTTCCCCAGCCTCTTGCCGAGGTCGTTCCTACGGTTCCGCTTGGCTTCAGTCAGGCGATAGAGCGGGCCACCGCAAAGGATCGGGCCGATCGGCAACCCACGGCGAAAACCCTATCGAGTGAACTACAAGCTGGGCTCCAAACAGCAGCGAGTGGTGGTTACCCGACAGCCGATAACCTGGCACAAACGATCGCCACGTCTGACAATTTGCAAACGAAGTCAGACACAAATGCTCCTACTGTTATCGGGCTCGATGCTTCAGCCACATCAGTTCCTGCCGATTCATCAAAAGCCACAACTCCTCCAGTCAGTCCACCTGCTGCACTTCAGCCTAGAACTCCATTGGCTGATCAGAGTATGTCGGCAGCTACAGTGGTGGAAAAGGCGCCAATGGAATCGAGCGTAACCGTTCAGCAGCCAAAAGTTGCAGAAGTAGTAAGGCCGCAGGTAGCTCCTCAAGCTGCAAAAGGTAAGACTGGTCTGATTGTTGGAATGGTGGCGCTGGTAATTATCCTGGCGGTAGTGGCCGTCGGAGGCTTCCTGGTCTACAGCAAATTCAAAGCAAGTCCAACGCCGGCCAACAACAATACCAACACCAATGCAACCGTCCCTCCGGAGACCAATGTCGAAGCCGGTCGCTATTGGCTGATGTTAGAACCTAAGACAGAAAATGAACCGACAGCGAGAGTTGCGGGATTAGTGCCTTTGGCGTCAGGACAAAGCTTCCAGATGCGGCTGGTCTTTCCGAGTGATGGCTACCTTTACATAGTGGGACCCGGTGGGGACAATAACCAACCGACAGCATTCTTGACTAATCAGCCGATGCCCGCGACCGGGCTCACAAGCAACGCCGTTAAGGCAAACAAAGAATTTAGTTTCCCCGGGGGGAACCAACTATTGAGTCTCGATTCAAGGC
Source organism: Acidobacteriota bacterium (assembly GCA_046734235.1). GTDB lineage: Bacteria > Acidobacteriota > Blastocatellia > Pyrinomonadales > Pyrinomonadaceae > PSRF01. Next base: position 5,002 of record JBKPQV010000191.1, on the reverse strand, counting down.
CCGGGACCGACAAGTTTACGGTCATTTTCTCTAAAGCTCGTTTGGAAGCACCGGTGTCGCTTAATGCGCGGGTAGAAGGCAAACCTTTGAATGCGAGCGAGTTAAGTGAGTTTAATGCCTTTGTCAGTAAGAACATGCAAAAGCCGGCCCTAACGGAACTTGACGACTCAAACAACCAAACGCCGTTTGTTCGTGTCAAAGTGGACGCTGATAAATTGAGCAATCCAATAGTGTTTGAAATCCGTATTCAACATAATTAAGCTTTTGGTGACCGTTGTTTGAACAAATCGTTGTTGAAAGAATTGACCTGAAGGAGATTTGTCTATGAGATTGACTGTGATCTTGTTCGCATTCCTTTGCTGCACGGCCCTCGCCATTAGTGCAGTTCCCATGGCGTTTCAGGACCAGGAAGATGTGCGTGGTGCATTTCTAACCACTCGGCCAAAAGACAAACCAGCAACCTCATCAACCGGAGCAAAACCAAGTCACCGCAAACCAAAGCCCTCGGTTACTGAAAAGAAGCCGACAAACCCCGGAAATCAAAACAGCAGCAGTACAGACAATAAGAACACCAAGACTGGAAACAACAGCAATCGACCTACGCCTGTAAACACCCAAAGACTTGGTTTGGGTCTGACCTTGTTTATGCGTGACGCAAGCGGTCTCGCAGTTCAAACTGATCCGACACGCGTGTTTCAAAAAGGTGATCGTGTGCGTGTGCTCCTCGAAACAAATACAGATGGTTACTTGTATATTTTCAACACGACTAACGACGGCCCGCCGGTAATGATTTATCCCGACGCTGATCTCGATGAAGCAGGAAACTATCTCCAGGCACACGTTCCCTTTGAAATCCCATCAAGCCTCTCACCTGAAGAGAGGCTGCGTTGGTTTTCGTTTGACGAGACGGCAGGGAACGAGCGACTGTTTTTTGTGTTTGCGAAGGAGCCGTTAAACGGTCTACCGATAGACGATGAATTGATCTCACTTTGTCGCGATTCGAAACCGGCGTGTCCGGTTAAGCCGACCGCCGATGTGTGGGCGCAGGTTCAAAGTGAATTGAAGCAGCCTCTTGAGGCGAGCACTGCTGCACAAAACGGACGGGCACAAACAAGTACCGAACAACAGGCTTCTACGCGTGGTCTGGGTCTGGCAAAGGATGACCCCCAGCCCGCGCTGATAATGATGGCTTCGTCAAAGTCATCCAGACTTGTAACTACTCTTGATTTGATTCACAAATAATTTCGAGTTGTCAGGTTCCAAATCGTCAGCTCGCCCGTTGTGCGAAGGGGGAGAAAATGAGTTTCAATCTGCCTAGATTAGTGTCTTCGATTCTTTGTTTTGCCATGTTGTTAGTGGCGTTTGCGTCGACGCCAGCGCGCGTCTTCGAACCGCAGGGCGATCAGGCGCGTCAGGCGCTGAGTGAGGGACGCCAGTTACTGAAGCGAGGCCATGCCGATCAGGCATTGGTTCAGCTGCAAAAAGCGCTGGAGTTGTTTACCAATAGTAAAAGTGCGAGCGGGATCGCCGCCACGCACAACGAACTCGGTGATCTTTATTTGAGGCAGGGACAATACACCGTAGCTTTAGATCACTATCAGAAGGCGTTTGAAGGTTTCGTAAACATCAAACCACCGGATGTTTCAGGAGCCTCAAGCAACGTTTCCCGCGTGGCTGGTACTGATGCGGCGGCCGGGGTAAATGCAGCTGCAAGTATCGCTGACGACAAGTTCAATGCAAACTTGATGCTTGCCAAGATCGGTGATGTGAATTTTCGATTGGGGAAAATTCCCGATGCTCTTAACGCGTACAGTCGGATGGAAGTGAAGCAACCTGAAAGTACAGCTGCAAAGGTAGGGAGACGCTTTGGTATTGGTTCTGTAGTAGGTGCAATTCAAACGCAGAATGTATCGGTTTCTGCTCCCACAAGTGTAGCGGCAATAGCGTTCGAGACCAAAAAGGAACTTGACCAGTATCGAATTTCGATCGTGTTTTCGAGTTATGAGCTTGGAATGGGTCGAGTGGCCTATGCCAGCAATGATCTTGAAACAGCGAGGAAGCACTTTGAAAAGGCGCTTGATGCGGCAGGTAGTAGTCTGGGTGGTGTCGCCAAACTGGGGCAAGTCAGACGGTTCCGTGCTGCTGCCAGAACCAGCCTCGGCGATGTCTTACTGAAGCAGGGAAAATACAAAGACGCCACCAAGTTTTATACCGACGCGAAGAAGGGCGCGCAGGATGACAAGCGACTCGATTTGATGTGGCCCGCGCAACGGGGACTGGGTCGAAGTTTGTGGCTTCAGGCTGCACAGGAAAAGGACGCTAAGAAGGCAACATCAATACGCGAGTCTGCCCTTGCCAGCTATAAAGAATCGTTGGCAACTATAGAAACACTCCGATCTGGAAGTCTTAGAGCAGATGAAGCGCGCTCTACATTCCTCGCTACGATTAAAGATGTTTTTGACGAAGCCACCATTGCAAATGCGGAAATGGCGTTAGCTGTTAATGCTACGCCGGGTGGCGCATTGAGTGGTAAGGCGCTCGATTATGCGGCTGAAGCATTTCGTATCAACGAACAATCGCGCGCTCGGTCTTTACTGGATCTATTAAACGAGACCAACGCTTCGATCACAGAAGGTGTCTCAGCGGATTTACTCAAACGCAAGCAAGACAATCTCGATCGGCAGCAAGATATCGCTGATTCTATGACTGGCGTGAGCATCTCCACCGACGAGGTTAAGAAGAAACCATCCGAACTCGACGACGAGCTCGAAAAACTGCAAACCGAGTACGAGCAAATTGAGAATGAGATTCGAGTCGCGAGTCCGCGTTATGCTTCACTTACCTCCAATCAACCATTAACACTTGCAGATATTCAGCAAAAGGTAGTGGATGACCAAACCGTACTGTTTGAGTATGCCCTACAAGCAGATAATTCGTATTTGTGGGTGGTTGATAAGAGTGGTGCGAGCATTTACAAACTTCCACCACGCGCAACGATTGATAAGTTGGCGACTGATCTGCGCGCGCAGTTAATCCCATCCAAACTGCAACGTCGAATTGTCGGAATAGATGTGATTGATCCGGATCGTGGCCTCGGTGTCGCGGCCGCCGCACCCGAAGATGCAGTTGCATTTATCGCTGCCTCAAACGCACTTTACAAGGCGATCGTCGAACCCGCGGCCGCAAGCCTTGGTGAAAAGCGACTGTTGGTAGTCGCCGACGGCGCTCTCAACTACATTCCGTTTGAAGTGCTGTTAAAGTCAGCTGACCCTGGTGATTTCTCCTCTTTGAACTACCTGATTAAGACAAACGAGATTGTCTACTCGCCATCAGCGTCGGTTGTCGGCGCCATCAAGCAGCAGCGAACCCCGGCTTCCGGTCGCGCCATGTTAATCGTCGCTGACCCTGTCTTTAATTCCAATGATGCGAGAGCGCGGAAGGCCACTCCCAGTACAACCGACGCAGAAGTGCGTGGGTTAGGCATCCAAAGTGCACTGGCAGATGTCGAAGGGGAGGCCGTTAACCCAACAGGAAAGATGGAGGGCCTGCCGCTAGCCCGACTTGCCGGAACGCGCGTCGAAGCCGATCAAATTTCCAAGCTGGCGAAGAGTTCGGGTGGCCAGGCAGATCTTTGGTTGGACCTCGATGCAAACGAAGACAACCTAAAGACTCGCGACATCAGTAAATACAGAATAATTCACGTTGCCACACACGGTTTACTCAACGCTGAGCGTCCGCAATTTACTGGTGTGGTTCTATCTCTTGTCGGCAACAAAACCGGCGACGGATTCCTACGTACCGACGAAGTGTTTAATTTGCGCCTTGGTGGACCTCTGGTCATGCTTTCCGCGTGTGAGACTGGTCTCGGTAAAGAGAAACGTGGTGAAGGCGTCATGGGTCTTACGCGCGCCTTCATGTATGCAGGAGCACCAACGGTTGGCGTTAGCCTTTGGTCAGTTGCTGACAAATCTACAGCTGAGCTCATGACAGACTTCTACAAACGTTTGTTATCAGGTAACGGAGGGCCCTCTTCAAAGGCGCTGCGTGAAGCACAGCTGGCCATGATCACCGGCAAGAAATACAGTGCACCGTTTTACTGGGCGCCATTTGTTCTTGTTGGTGACTGGAACTAGTTTAGCTCCACCTAAAACTGTGAAGGCGGAAGCAAGCTCACTCGAGTTGCTTCCGCCTTTTTCGATGTAGCGCGATCAAACCACTCAGTCCTGTGACCATTAAGACCGCAGTTGCGGGTTCGGGGATCGGACTTGATATCGCCGTTCCATCGACAACGATATTGTCGATTCGATTATTGCCAGTAGAGCTCGTGGCACCACTGAAAACAATTCGGAATGCAGCATTAGGGTTGTTGTTCAAGCCTGCAATACTGGCAAGGGTAAATACCACGGGAACGGCGCCAAAAGCTGCCGCCGGTACATATGGTGAACCGAAATCGAAGAAGTTCGTGCCATCAAGACTGTATTGAAACTGGTTCGAGTTGAATCCAGTTCCAGTACCTTGCGTGGCAAAAGAAACCGCGATGTTTGAAAAACCCATGGTGCTGACATTGAGCGTTATGGTTCGGCCGTTGTTGATATTGCTGGTGCCACCTTGCAGTGACAATGCCTGACCCGCAAGATCTCCGAGTCGGGCATTATTGGTAGTCCCGGCGGCAAACAGAATGTTAGCCGGCACAATGTTATTGGTTAGCGTTCCCGTGCCGTGATCAACGACAAGGTCCGAATCATTGAAATTCCAGATTGCCAGTTCGTCGGCAGATGCCCGATCGACGCCGGCGATGAGAGTGAGAAGGAAGAGAAACAGAAGCTGCCGATGCGTTCGGCTGTGAAGAGTAAACATATACTTTCTCCTTATGAGGTTTGAGACATAGTTGTGCCGCAACTGAGAAAGTCGGAATCTGTTGAAAGATTCGTGAGGCTATTCAGGGAGTTCGCCCAGGCTCTGAGGACAGCCAAGCTTTCTCTAAAACGTGGAGCGCACGATA
>JBKPQV010000190.1:0-3152 GCA_046734235.1 Acidobacteriota bacterium | reverse complement strand
CGGCTTCTGAACTAGTCAGCAACCAATCGTAATACCAGGTGCGCCTCTCATGAGCTGTAATACGTTGTCGCCACTGATATTCGGCTAGAGCATAGCGTACGACGACCACAAAGGCGGGCAACGTACTAATCAAAAGGGCTATGGTTAAGAATGGTCCAAGCGGGATCAAAATAGCGGCCATTGCAAGGAGCGTGATTCCGTTTTGCAGTAACGTCCCAAGGTTCTCTAACAATGCTGCCGGACGATGACTAGCTTGCGATCGGGCGCGATGAAGATGATCGTAGTAATCCGCCAGTTCGTAAAATGCAAGGTCTACACTTACAGATTTTTCATGAATGAGTGAGGTAATGTGATCTTGGAGTACTTCAGCCTGGATCGTACGAACCCAATTAATCGCACTACGCACGATCTCGATCAAAAACATGATGACGCCGAGTAGCGTCACCAAGACGATTACGGGTCGCAATTCCGACCAGGATCCACCGAATCTGACTCTCGCAACTATTCCATCAACTACGAGCTTTGTTAGATAGACGGTTGCGGCAGGTAAGAGTCCTTGCAGGATTAGCAAACCAATCCAGGCCAAGGTCCAGAGTCGGGCAACATTCCAAAGCAACTCAAGCGCGCGAAATAAGTAAGGAAGCTGTGCTAGCGCTTTGCGAAGTTTTGTGGAAAGAAGGGTAAGGCCACCCATAAACTTAGCCAGGCAAAATTATTTGCTGTATGCAGCGGAAACTGCGGCGACAGCGTCGAGCGCATCAGCATCATTCGAGAAGCGCTCGGGAAATTCTTTTTTTAGGAGCTCTGCAAGCTGTTGATTCGTGGTTCTTCCATCCGTCCGCAATAAGATAAACGAGGTGATCTCGGCTTTGTCAGTAAGAACCGGAGTGAAACTGCTCGATCTCTTCCTTAAATAATGCGGGGAAATTGGTACTCCGAGAAAGGTTGATTGTTTGAAATGTATTTTTGGGGCATCCGGATTCTGCCGCTCATCAACTTTCGTTTCCCAACTCCAAGTGTAATCGTCGTTAACTAAATCAGCACGAAGGCGCAAATTGATTCGATTACCCGGAGCTACATCGATCGGATGTAGTAGTGGAAGGAAGGCATTGCCATAAATCAATTCCGGGCGATCGGGTGCTGTTGAGAAAGTAACACCATCACATAGATCGGACACAAACCATAGCGCAATTGCGTGCGCGGTTCCCCGCTGCGTGACTACAAAAGTTATATTGGCGGCAACATCAAAATCGTCTATTCGTGAGTAATTGATCGTGTGCCAATGAAGCGGATCGCAAAGTAACTCGGTATTTTCACTACGAGCGTTTTGCAAATTGTTCATCACGACTCTTCTTATTGAAGAGAGTGATACCTCGTTGAGAGTGGACCAGGGCGCCTCAATTTTTTCGTACTTTGCCGGCGCCTGGACGAGTGCCGCGTATAAGTGATCGCGAGCTGGAATCAAAACTCCGTGAGGCGAAAGAAATCGATCATGCGCATCCTTTAGCGAGGGTAAGTTTGTTCCAAAGAATGGCAATACGCCGCGTAAGTCAGCGACGATGACGTCTACTGGTTCTGGCAATGAGACATTTGTGGAAATATCTTGAATGAATTCTATCCGGTCGCTAAAGCCATTGTGCCGGGCACAATCCATAGCAAGGTGTATGACGTCATCAGGCTCGATAGCATAAACGCGGCGCGCGCCCAGTTTGCAAGCTAGTAAAGCAAAGTAGCCTGGACCAGTACCGATATCCAAAACGGTCGAACCGGGTCTGACCGTCTGCTTCAATGCACGGACGTATGCTTGCGTCCTTATTTCATCAATGAGCATCTTGCCATAAGCATTGACGCTATACATGTAGTGCTTGGTCCCGTAACTCAGGTCTGGGTTGAAACGATGTGAGTTTGTCGAAATCGTTTGTGATGGCGTGGCAAAGCGATTGAATTCTTGTGGGGTCTGAATGTGGTACAACCTCTCGGACGGTCACTGATTTGAGTAAACGCCCAAGCAACTCAAATTCGCGACCACGCATATTTTTATCCATGAAGCGGCTAGCATAAGTATTAGCAATGAGCTTTATCAAAGCGTCGCCCGGCTCTAAGTCTCGAATGGAGGGTGCCGATTGATCTTCACTTCTTTCTCCGAGTAGATAGACCGCAGCAAGTGGAAGAGGTTGTTTCTCAAACTGATATTGTTCCTGGGTTAGGTCGAGATAACACTTATCCCAAGTCGGCGTGAGCTTAGGGAGTTCAGCGCCTTCGCCATACAGCGCTTTTACCGATTCTGGCCAGAGTCTGATACATGGGTAGGCCGGCTGAACGAGAAACTGTTCTCCCAGATCCTGTAGGGTCACTACATCCTCGGCCAAAATACCGTAACCGAGTTCGGCGAGGGCCGCTGCAGTGGTCGATTTTCCTGAACCAGCAGGACCAACGATTGCTATGGCGTTGCCATCGATTGCGAGTGCGCTTGCATGGAGGGAAATGCAGCCGCGAAGCAACAGCGCAAAACCCATGATCGGACCGAGCAGATAAGTAGCGGTGTCTTCGACCGTTAGGGTTTCAGTAGGCCAAGTGGCCCAAATCTTAGTGGCATCTTTATCAAGTAAGAATTGAGTCCCATCGGCATACTGAATCTGGTAGTAGTCTTGTGAGTAACGCCAAAGGATCAGTCGCGGCGGCTCATCTTCGACCTCGTTAGGAGTAGCGAACAGGCACTCTTTGTTGCATTCGCCACCTTTTAGCCAGGACGGCATTTCGCCAAACGTAATTTGGATGTCGGGAAGAGTCGCAAAAGAACCTGCGATAGATATGCCTGGGACTTGCTGGTTTAGCTGAATTGTTAGCCCATAAATTGAAGAATAGAACTTAGCCATCAGCCAGTTTTATCCTTACCGGCACCACCGTCGTTAGCCCCGACTACGCCGCCAGTGTTCTTTGTTATTTCTCGAACGTCTCCATAACTGATGAGTTCGGGTTGGTGATAGGGTTTTAGAGGTGTTTCCGTCGAATCAGTTCTGGGACTGTCATTCTGCATCTAGTGAGTCTCCGTTAGTAACTATTCTTAAACCATTGGTTAAGACTGAACGGTCTAACATTTATCCAAAGTTGATTGCGATCATTCTCTTTGGATACGGGAGGTATTGCCGCGC
>JBKPQV010000189.1:0-7627 GCA_046734235.1 Acidobacteriota bacterium | reverse complement strand
GAGCAGCGCATGATCTGGAAACTCAGCGCGGAGTTGTTTTACTAACGGGCGAGCGGCCTGTGTCTCGCCGACGGAAACGCAATGAAGCCAGATCACCGGGCCTCGAAACTGTTGCAAATGTTTCAGCGACCCGAGACGTTGGCGTAGTCCGTCAATGTATTTGCCGTGTACGAATACTTGAAAGATGAAGTGAGGTATTAAGACTAGGAGACCGAGAGTTAGAAGAAGACTGTAGGCCAGGTACATAGTTGTATGGAACCTCGGATGAAGATCCGAGATCCCAAGGAATTACTTGGCGCGCTCGATATATCGACCTTCTGATGGATCTACTCTGATTTTGTCGCCTTCGTTAATAAATGGAGGAACGGTAATCGTCACGCCATTTTCCAATGTCGCCGGTTTGTTGACGTTCGAAACGGTTGCGCCTTTCAGGGTTGGTTCTGTCTGGGTTACTACCAATTCCATTGATGGCGGGAGATCAATACCGATAGGAGCACCCTCATAGAACTCTGCTTGTAGTTTTAGGCCGGGAGTAAGCCACTCTGCAGCATCACCCAAATCGTCCTCACTGAGAGCAATCTGTTCGTAGTTTTCAGTGTTCATAAAATGGTGATGTGAACCATCCGAATACAGGTATTCCATTTCGTGTTGCTCAAGAGAGGCGCGGTCTACAGTATCAGCTGAGCGAAAACGGTGTTCAAAGGAAGATCCGGTCCTAATATTGCGCAGTTTGGTCTGAACCATTGCTCGCAGATTTCCCGGTGTGTGGTGCCGAAATTCCACGACTTTGCAGGGCTGGCCTTCAAAAACGATAACCATACCGCGTCTGATCTGAGTTGCAGGAATCGCCATAAAACTGAATTCTCCGTCTAAAAAAGTATCTAACTTATGAAGTGCAAACCCACTGGTGAAGCAAATTGGGTTCTAAACAAGCCGCGTAGTCTAACTAGGCGCGTCAGCCTTTGTCCAGCAGGCCTATTCAATAACAAAGGCGGTCAACTCTGAAACCGCCGTTCCAGCGAAGACCGCCTTTTTGAGGAGCCCACCTACCTCGATTGTAAAAACGTTCTTACTGCCTTGAAGTTCCAATAACTCTACGCGGCTCGCGCCCGAGGTACTCGACGCTGGCGAGCAAGTTGTTCGAGCCACTTTTGCGCTTGTTCGTAGTGGGGAAACTTTCGCTCATCCATCCGGAATGCGCTCGTATGGTAATAGCGCCTTCCGTTTATGAGTCGAGCAGGATGCTTTATGTGAAGCATCTCGTGATAAAGAATGTATTCCACGAACCATTCCGGTACATCTTCGGAATCCAGTGTCCGGCTGATAGTAATGCTGTCGTAAACATGATCATGGTGGCCAAGAATGTTTCGCGTGCGTCGCTGCGACCAGGTCATCGTCGGCTTGCTAAGCTGGCCATCAAAATACTTTCGATTCAGCTTCGCGAACATCCGGTCGAGATCGTACATCTCACCACGAGCAGTGGAGATCTGTTTGCGGCCTCGTCCGCGCCTGGCCAAATCAGATGCGCGCATAACCGTCGGCGCCAATGAGTAGTCGCGATAAACCCGATCGTGGATGGCGGGCACCCGTTTTCCAAGTAACCGAGATACCAGTATCCATGCCAGTGCACGCAGCACGTCTGGTGGGCAGTCTTTGCAGATATCCGACAATCGTACGTAGACGCGGCCAGAACGAAGACGAATTGTGTGACGCAATCCAGCGTAGGGATAGAAACGCACGTCTATCGCTGGCACTCCTCGGTTGCCACCGAGATGGCGAAATGCGTCAGCAAAGTATTTAGCAAGTTCAGTCATACTTACTAAGGTCGCGAATCTGGTTGGAGACAGGTCTGCCTTACCGGGTAATGTTCAGCAAAGATGTAATTCAGACCGAAGGTGCTGGGGGAGTGAACCAGATTGAAGCCAGCGGAAGCAATCTTAAGGAGGCTTCGCGAACTTGGTCAATCCAACGACGAAGAGTGATTTATGCGGTTTTCCTAAGGAATTTGCAGATTTGGGGTAACCTTGCCGAGTGCGAAACGCGCGTTTTCTAGGAACCTCAGATTTATCAATAGTTTAGGGGTGAAAATGTTTTTTTAGTGGCGCATTTGGGCAGAAATTTGAATGGCCAGAAATCATCAAACGGCCGTATTCCGGCCTTATTTGCAGGGGTTTGCTTAAATCCTTATACTGCCAACGGTCGTTTCCAGGGTGCTTCTCCCCGAAAACGCCATTTTTGTTTACGAAACGTAATGGCTCGTCGAACTACTAACCTCCAGCAAGCTGATCAGCGTCGCCTCGACTCGCGCACCGAAGTGCTCCTGGCTGCGCTAATAAAAGAACACCTCGTCACCGGCGAGGCGGTTGGGTCGCGCGTTCTGTCTGACCGGTTTGCTCATGGATACGGTTGGAGTCCAGCAACGATTCGAAATGTCATGGGCGAGTTGGAGGAAGCGGGATTTGTTGAACAGCCGCACACCTCCGCAGGCAGGATTCCTACTGACAAAGGTTACCGGTACTACGTAGACAATATGCTTGGCGAGGCTCGTTTATCCAGGAGCGACCTCAAGGAGATCGACGACCTCTTTGCGATCGGAGATATTGACGCCGCAGCTGCACCGGATCGGTTAATGGAAAGCGCGTCCCACGTTCTGTCAGCCTTCTCTCATAACGTTGGAATAGTAGTTTCACCGTCTCTGGCCGAGAATCGACTCAAACACATCGAGTTTGTGCAGTTGCCTGATAAGCGAATACTGGTTGTTCTCATCTCAACTTCGAGCATCATTCATAACAAGGTAATCCGAACAACCGACGATGATCTTTCACAGGATGAACTTGATCGGACTGCCCGGTACCTGAACACTGAATTTAGCGGCAAGAGTCTTTCAACTATTCGTTCGGAGATCGTGGCCTTAATGCAGGAAGAGAAGGCCCTTTATGATCGATTGCTCCGAAACGCGATTCTCCTTTGCGAGCGCAGTTTAGAGGGTGAGGAGAATAGCGCCGGTGAGATTTATGTAGATGGCGCATCAAATATCTTAAACAAACCGGACTTTGTGGATATCGAAAGAATGCGTGAACTTTTCCGGACCTTTGAGGAAAAGTCACGTCTGATCAAGATTCTCAATGAGTGTGTGTCTCACGACAGCAGCTTTAACGACGTACACGTTGTGATCGGTCGAGAGCATCCCGCAAGCTCGATGAGAAATTGTGCGTTGATTACGGCACCTTATCACTTAGGATCGAACGACAGAGTGGGAACAATTGGGGTTGTCGGACCGATGAGAATTGAATATGCCCGCATAATGGCTATGGTAAACTACATGGCGCGGTTGATTGAGCATCGCTTGAGTGGCGCTACCGTGTAGTTATCGTTGTTAGAGTTAATTTGAATCCTCAAATGGCATCAGACAGTAACGATAAGCGATGGAACCGTATTCCTATCAGGTTCATGGACGCTGAAAACGAAAGTGAACTTTCGCCTGATTCCAGCCCCGACATGGACACAACTCCCGACGAATCAAACTCGCCCGAAGAAACCGCCGAGCTAAATTCACTGCTCGCTAATGAAGGCCCTGAGTCTGCAGGAGGTCCTGTTACTGCGGAACTGGTGGCCACGCGCTCTGAATTGAAACGCGTACAGGAAGAAAACGCTGAACTTAAGGATCGACTGGCTCGACGCCAGGCAGATTTTGAGAATTATAGAAAGCGAGTTGAACGCGAACGATCCGAGACTTATAACCGAGTTGTTGCCGACGTTGCGGCAAAACTGCTCGGGGTATCGGACAATCTCAAACGCGCGTTAGAAACCGAAGCTTCAGTTGAAGCTACAGAGTCAGACGAGTTTCGTCATTTTTTAAGTGGAGTAGACCTAATCTACAAGCAACTTACTGGTGTGCTTGACACCATGGGCGTCAAGCCCATCGTGGCGGTAGGCGAAAAGTTCAATCCACATATTCATGAAGCCGTGGTCACCGAAGCCACTGATGAGGTTGAACCTGACACCATCGTGCAAGAGATTCGAACGGGATACCGACTTGGTGACAAGCTAATTCGACCGGCGCTCGTGAAAGTATCGACGCGACCCTAGAGTCATTTCAAACCGAGACAAATGGGAAAGACAATCGGAATAGATCTAGGTACGACGAACTGCTGCGTTTCCGTTTTGGAAGGTGGCGCAGTTCAAATTGTGCCTAACAAAGAAGGTGGTCGTACTACACCGAGCGTCGTGGGCTTTACCGATAAGGGGGAACGGCTGGTTGGGCAAATAGCCAAAAGGCAAGCTGTCACTAACGCTGCAAACACGGTTTACGCTGTTAAGCGCCTCATCGGTCGGAAGTACAGCTCAACTGAAGTTTCGCGGATGCGAGAGACATCACCATTTGAGATTGTTGATTCCCCAAATGGTGATGCCCGGGTGAGAGTTCAGGGCCGAAGCTACAGTCCTCCCGAATTATCAGGCATCGTCTTGCAGCGCCTAAAGGCAGCTGCTGAAGAGTTTCTCGGTGAAGCCGTTACAGACGCCATCATCACTGTCCCTGCTTATTTTGACGATACACAGCGGCAGGCAACTAAGGATGCCGGCAAGATTGCAGGGATGAAGGTAGAAAGAATCATCAATGAGCCAACCGCCGCGGCGCTGGCGTACGGACTGGGAAAATCGGAAGTTGAACGGATAGCAGTTTATGACCTTGGAGGCGGAACATTCGACATCTCAATTCTGGAGATGAATGACGGGGTATTTGAAGTCCTTTCCACTTCCGGTAACACGTTCCTCGGTGGAGAGGATCTGGATGAACGAATAATGAAGTGGATGGCAGAGCAGTTTCTGACGGATACGGGAATTGACCTTCGTCAGGATCGGTTGGCCCTTCAGCGTCTGAAAGAAGTTGCCGAACGTGCAAAGTGTGAGCTTTCTTCGAGTACCGAGACAAACATCAATCTTCCGTTCATCGCTGCTGATGCAACAGGTCCTAAGCATTTCAATAAGTCGTTAACTCGTGATCAGTTTGAAGCGCTGGTTAAGGACCTCGTGGAACAAACTATTGAACCGTGTCACACGGCACTCAAAGACGCGAAATTGCAGCGAGGAGACATCGATAAAGTCATTCTGGTTGGAGGTCAAACTCGCTCGCCGATCGTCGAACGGACGGTTGAGAAAATTTTCGGGAAAAAGGCGTCAGCCGAAATCAATCCTGATGAAGTTGTCGCAATGGGAGCGGCAATTCAGGGCGGTGTGTTGAGCGGAGACGTCAAAGACATCGTGCTTCTTGACGTATTGCCATTGAGTCTTGGCCTGGAGACTCGAGGCGGTCTGTTTACCAAGATCATCGAGCGAAATTCGACCATTCCTTTGCGCAACAGTTTGACCTTTACGACCGTTGTTGATAACCAGTCGTCGGTCGAAATACACGTGCTTCAGGGCGAGCGTGAGATTGCTCAGGGCAACAGGTCGCTTGGTAAGTTCGAATTGGTTGGAATTCCACCTAGTCCGCGAGGCGTCCCTCAAGTCGAGGTATCCTTTGAAGTTGATGCGAATGGGATAGTCTCGGTTTCCGCCCAGGACAAAGCCACGGGCCGTGAACAACAAATGCGCATCACCCCAACTTCTGGGCTAGCCCCAGATGAGATAGATCGACTGATTCGTGAAGCAACCGATTTTGCAGACAGCGACCGCGGCGCTAAAGAAATGGTTGTGCTGCGAAATAAGCTCGAGTCGCTGCTTCGCAATACCCAAAAGTCCTTCACCAAGTTCGGAGGTCTTCTGTCGCAGAATGATCAGGAAATTGCGGAACGCACGTTTCTAGAGGCCGAGAACGCAAGCCGATCTACGAATGTAGAAGAGTTAAACAAAGCGCTCACGGCTTTGGAACACACCGCATCACAACTTACAACTGCGATGATGAATCCAACTCCAGACGCGACCACCACGGAAGCACAGTAGGATCTATTCAAAGCAAATAATAAAAATAGTTTAGAGAGGCTATTGTTTTTGGATGAGTAAAAGAGATTATTACGAAGTTTTAGGAGTCAGTCAGACCGCTTCAGATCAGGAGATCAAAAGCGCCTATCGTCGACTGGCTGTCAAATATCACCCTGATAAAAATCCGAACGACGCCAGTGCTGAAGAGAAGTTCAAAGAGGCGGCCGAAGCCTACAGTGTGCTGCAGGATGCTGAGCAACGCAGGCGTTACGATCGATTTGGACATGCAGGTGTTTCCAGTGGTGCCGGTTCCGCAGGTTGGGGAGCGCCAGGTTTTGGCGGTATCGAGGACATTCTTGGAGACCTTTTTGGTTTTGGTGATGTATTTGGCGGTGCGCGCGCCAGTTCGCGAAGGACGGCGGCACAACGTGGTGCCGACCTTCGTTACGATTTAGAGATCACACTTGAAGAAGCAGCGAATGGAATGACCGCGCAGCTTCGCATTCCCCGTTTGGAGAGTTGCGAGAGTTGCAAAGGTTCTGGAGCTGCAAGCGGCACACAGCCTGAGACCTGTCACACCTGCAGTGGCACGGGGCAGGTTCGTTATCAGCAAGGGTTCTTTTCAGTTGCCAGAACTTGCACAGCTTGTCGTGGTGCCGGAAGCATCATCAAGTCGCCGTGTAAAGACTGTAACGGTGCCGGTCGGGTTGAGCGCGAAAAGCAAATGGAAGTGAAGATTCCTGCGGGGGTCGAAACAGGTTCTCGTTTGCGCGTTCAAGGGGAAGGAGAAGGTGGTACACAGGGCGGTCCAGCCGGAGACTTGTACGTGGTTATCCACGTTGCTGAACATGAGCAGTTTGAGCGACAAGGTAGTAATTTGTATGAGGCAGTGCCGATTACATTTGCGCAAGCTGCTTTGGGCGCCGACATTATGGTGAATACGCTTGATGGAGAAGAGAAGTTAAAGGTGCCCATGGGTACACAGACTGGCACTGTCTTCCGTCTAAAAGGCAAAGGCATGCCCCAGCTTGGCGGCCGGGGAAAAGGCGATCTGTTTGTCTCAGTAACAGTCATTACACCAACTTCGTTGACGCGCGAGCAGCGTAGACTTCTGGAACAACTAGCTGACGTGGAAAGCAAAGATCTTGAAGATAAAGGATTGGTCGACAAGGTTAGGGATATCTTTGGATAGGAAAAATAGGAGTTATTGATAGGGCCTATTCGACCACTAGGACCTATAACAAGTGAGGTATCGCATGATTGTTTGTCCCCGACGATTGATTTGCGGTGTATTGCTTCTTGGGATGCTTATAACGGCATCCTTTACAGTCCGAGCCCAGGATGTGATGGATGGCTGGAAGACTTTTGACTTCTCAGCCACCACAATTAAGCCTGCACAAATCCAACCACTCGCACTTGAAGATCTCAAACTATTAAGAGGAATCGTTTTTGGCCGCCATGGTCGCGTCTTCAAAGATGCGGAGATCAAGACTTACCTTGAGGCACAGGATTGGTTTAAACCAAACCCTGATTTCAAAAACTCGATGCTTAACGATACCGAGCGCCGCAATCTCGACTTGATTCGAATCGCGGAGGCGGGTAAGCACACGACTATCCAACCCGGAGATATGCGCTATTGGGTCAGCCGGCCTATTACAGCTAAAAAGCTTGGGAAACACAGCGGTGCTGAATGGAAAGTCCTGAC
>JBKPQV010000188.1:0-3957 GCA_046734235.1 Acidobacteriota bacterium | reverse complement strand
GATGGTGTCTGTCACCGTGGTCGCACCACTGGGTCGAGTAATCGAAAAGAAATCGTTAAGGATGGCATTGCCATGAATCTTAAAGTCTTCAACACGGAACGTATTTGAAATCCGAAGTTTGTCAGATGCCAGGTAAGTAACGCCAATATCACCAAGCCAGCTGGGTCTGCTCGCATCTCCGGTGATGTGGTATACGCCGGCATTCAGAGTGTTTGGTGTTGACGAAGGTGGACTGGGAGGCCACCCGGAAACTCGCGCATTCCAATTTGTTCCTCGTGAGGTCTCGTCATAAGTGAAATCTGAATCCGTACTGCTGTAAACAACCCTCCCCGTTATATCCAGGCGCTTTGCCACAAGCGTATGCGCGCTGAACCGTGTGTAGTCGACCTCGCCTCTTGATGGCTCGTTGCGAGTGAAACTGGTTAGTTGGCCTTTAGCTGGATCGCGATTAATACCAGGAGTTGATCCGAGGCTGATAAAGCTGTCATCGCGAAAACGACGAAAGCCCTGGAGAAATGTCAGGTCCACTGGTCCAAGTTGAGCGTTCGCTCCAAAACGCCAATCATCTGCTCTCGAGCGCAAATTCTGAAGTAATTTGAAGTCGTTTCCCCCAACGTGATAGTTAGTGAAAGCTGGTCCATCGTAGCGCTCTGGTGAGTAACCGACGTTGAAGCTAAATGTGCGATTCTTGGGGAACAAGGTGACATCGAAATCACCCATCTTGGTTTCCGTGTTATACCCGTGTTCGCCAGTGACTGGATTCGGCGGAACGCTGAAGCTCGAGGGGGAGAAAACCCAGTTTGGATTTGCCAGAGTGTTTAGAAATCTAAAGTATTTGAACTTCCGATAAGTACCATCGAACTGGTACCACTTCGGTTTTTCTACATTAATGCGGAAGTTACCACTCGGATCAGCCCCCCAACCGGTGCCGGTAACCAGTAACGTATCAAATAGTTTTCCGCCGCCATTGTTTGAACGCATGAGAAACGATGAATCGAAAAGTCGAGGTCCTGCTTTGTAATTCAAGTCGCTCTGATATTTGTTCAAATCGCCATCAACGCTTAACCCGCGATATCCACCTTCAATCGTTGAAATATAGGTGTAGTTTCCATTACTCGCTCCAGCATCTACAGGCGCGTCAGACGCAGGCGCCGTACTCTTCGGACTGGGCGAGGGTTGCTGTCCATATGCTCTGTACGCGCACACGTTCACCAGTAACAGTGCTAATAAGACCGAGCACAAAAGTTGGTAAGTACGCTTCATGCGAGCCTCACAAGTTCGAACCAAAATTCTCTCCAACGTATTCGCCAAACTGCCTTACCTGAAGAAGACTGGACTCGAACGCGAGCCGTGTATCTTCACGTGGCAATTTGTACAGCTGGCATACTGCGCATTCTGGTTATGAGTTGGGCCCGCCGGCTCTTCTGCTCCAACGCCATGATCAACACTGTGGCAAGTCAAACAGAGTTGATTTACGGCGCTAAATTTCAGCAATCTAGCATTTGCGGAGCCGTGCGGAGTGTGACACGCGACACACCCATCAGTTTTGAGAGGTGCGTGTTCATATGTAAAAGGACCCTGCTTGTCGGCATGGCACTTGATACAACCTGCATCCGAGCCTGTCGCCAGGCGAGTTTGTTTCGCTTCAAATCCACCATGAGGATTGTGGCAATCGCTACATTTCATCATTCCTTCGAGAACTTTGTGATGAAACGGTTTATTGAAGTCGGGTTTCACTTCGTTGTGACAACTAATACAGAGTTTGGGCTCACCAATTTTCAATAAATGAATGGTGGAGAAGTCGGGTTTCTCCGCATTAGCAGGGCTAACGAAGGTGATTGAACCCGGGCGGTTTTTGTTTGTAGCAGGCGAGTGTGTGGAATGGCAGTCAGTACAGCCAATGTCGTTCCGCCAGTGTTCACCACGTCTAAAGTTGTTGCGCTCTTCCCTGCCTGCGTGACAGGTCAGACACGTCTCGGAGATCTCCTTCGGAGATTTGTTCTTAAACCCAATGATCTTTGTCGGGTCGCCTTCCTCGATGTGCAACTTGCCGGGACCATGACAAGCCTCACATCCTGTAACCTTATTCTTCCAGCTGGCGATGCTCGCGAGGTGGGCGTGAGAGGTTATTGAGAACGCTTTAAACTGATCTTCATGGCAGTCTTTACAAGCGTCGCTACCAACATAATCCGAATCGTTTGGATATGCAGATTTGACGATTTCAGCGTTGGCTGAGGCAGGCATGCGGTTAGAGAATGCGAACCACCCAACGGCGGCCGCAAGCGAACAACCTAGAAGGACTAACTTGACTAAACGGGGCACCGACAACTTATTGCTCCTCTCAGTTGGGGCTTGAAAGCTCCGAACCGACGTTTCGAGTCAAAAAGGGGCGAATACCTAAAGCAAGACGTACGCTAAATACTGGACTGACAAGGGATTTGAGGAAACTGGTAGTTTTGACAGGTTTTAGGTTATTCGGCAGATCGCACACAACGAAAACCAACGTGGTCTGAACCGGAACTGGACTCTCCTTTTCCGCGCGTCCCAACCATGTACCGCGAACAATACTGGTCTGTGCAGAGATAAGACCCGCCTCGTTGGACTCTTTTTTTGACGCCTGGCTCCTCCGGATCGAAAGAATCAGACGGTCCCAAAGGATTTTCGGCGGTCGACTGCTGGAGTGTCGAATAATAGTCGGGCCGATACCAGTCGCTGCACCACTCCCAAACATTTCCGGCCATATCAAACAGCCCATAATTGTTGGCGGGAAAACTCTCGCTTGGCGAAAGCCCGGCATACTTATCTTCGGCCGTGTTTTTGAATGGAAAGGTGCCCTGGTAGGTATTGGCCATCACCTTACCATTCGGATGAAATTCGTTGCCCCATGAGTAAAGGCGTCCACTTAAACCGCCGCGAGCTGCAAATTCCCACTCCGCTTCCGTTGGAAGACGCTTCCCGGCCCATTTTGTGTAAGCGATCGCATCATCATACGCGACATGGACCACCGGATATTTTTCTCGTCCTTTGAGATCGCTCTTAGGTCCTTCTGGATGACGCCAATTTGCTCCCTTCACATAGGACCACCACTGGTAATAATCATTTAGAGCAACTGGATGATCAGGAGGTGAAAAGACAACTGAGCCGGCAACAAGATTCTCAGCGGGAGCACTTGGAAATTCTTCTTTTGTTGGTGTGCGCTCGGCGATGGTCACATAGCCGGTTGCTTCAACAAACCTTTGAAATTCTTCGTTTGTGACTTCGGTGCGGTCCATCCAAAAACCGTCGACGTAGACGCGATGAACCGGCAGAGAATCCCGTGTAACGCCGGGCACATCACACATGGTTTCGCTCGTCTGCTCGGCGCCCATCGAAAACTCACCGCCGGGAATCCAGACCATGTCGGCAGGTGCCGGCTGTGTTGGTGTTGAACGGTTCGGAATGGTTTCGCCAAAAGCTGCGGAAGTGGCGCCAGTTGCGCCTTCGGCCACAATGGTCACAGGAGAATTGCGATAGCTCTGTCGCTGCCTCCACGAATAGGTAATCCATGCAGTGACGCTGCCGATCGCAACACAGAGTGCGACTAACACAAAAAATTTTCGAGTGGGTGTTGGCACGGTGAACTTCAGGAAGACGACGAACAGATTACACGACAACAACAAACTTCCCAATACTCTAGACGGCTTCATAAGAAAATGGAATCCATCCACAGAACGAGAGCCAGGGTCTAATTGTGAGATCTCAAATTTGCGATCTGAGATCCGTCTTCGGATCCTGAAGTCATTGTTAGCGTGAAACGGCTTTGCCTCAAAAGTCGTTTGCATCTGCGAATCGGCTCCGCCGCCCGTTGTGAGGATGTGGCTATGCCCTTCCGTAAGTTACGCCCCTTTTGTTTTGGGCTAGGCCCCTTTAAGTCCCGGATACAATTTCCCTTAAGCGTTGATCGCAGTGGCGTAGCCG
>JBKPQV010000187.1:0-5610 GCA_046734235.1 Acidobacteriota bacterium | reverse complement strand
CTTTGCCCGAAGTATGGGCAACTGCTCGTTTGAGATCACTGGTTCTTATCGGCGGACTGTGGATTCCGAAAGGATGGCGAGTTGATAACAGGTGAGTCTCTTTTATTCTGACTTGAGGTAACTGGAAAAATAATGCGACGGTCCCAAACAACTAAACGCGTGATAACAGTTGCTTTGATTGCTGCAGATCCGAGGGTCACCTACATTTCTCTCGACGCACCAGTGCGCAGTTTAAGTCACGTAACAACAACTACTGGATTACAGCAAGTTCGCTCCCAAAGAGGTGCACTCGGTCTGCCTGACACTCTAGACGGCTCGGGAATCACGATCGCCTTACTTGACTCGGGTATCGATGCACGCCACAAATCGTTCTCTTCCCCCAACAAAATAAAACTCAGCCAAGATTTCGCGGGTCAAAATCGAACTGACGATCCGTGGGGTCATGGAACTCACGTCGCAGCAATCGCTGCCGGCGATGGCGCACCTACGAGTGGTGCCTATGAAGGTATCGCCCCTGGTGCAAGTTTGCTTAACCTCAGAGTCTTGAACAATGAAGGCGTCGGCACAGTCGCCGGTGTCCTCTCGGCGCTCGATTGGCTCATCGCTAACAAGAACACTTACAACGTCCGTGCCGTGAACATGATTCTCGGCACGGCCGCAATAAACTCATTCAAAGACGATCCGATTTGTAACGCGGTTCGTAAACAAAAGCATTACGACAATCTCACCAAACCCGATCTCGTTGCCCCTGGAAACAAAGTTCTCGGTCAGAATCTACTTAGCTCGTCTGCTCCTGCCCCTCAAACAACTATTTCAGGATTTACTTTCCCCTGGACCCAGGGACTGCTTGGTGATGGGTTCGCTCACGGCTTCGCTCTCGGCGATGGTTTCGCCATGGGTGACTGATCTATTGGTGAGTAAGATGCTGAAAGGAGGTAGTCGTTTGGAGTGCAGTAAAGCGCTCTCCCGACTCTGAAGGTTTTTGATCGTGCGGAATGACAAACAAAGAAACAAAATCCCCTGGCATTTACATGTGGCTAGTCATAGCGGCAGGGCTCGCGGCCTGTCTCTATGCAGCTCTGAGTCTTCCCCCCGGAAGAATTGATATCTACTTCTTACTCTTGACCGCAGTTACAGGAGTTATCGGATCGCGAATCGCGATCCGCATTCCCCAGATCAACCTCAACATTACCGTAGACGACACTTTCGTTTTCATTGCTCTACTCCTTTACGGTCGCGACGCTGCGATCCTGCTCGGCGCCCTGGCCGGAGTTTGCTCCGGCTTACGGATCAGCAGAAAGGTACGGACCGTAGCGTTTAGCGGCGCCGCACTCGCTTGTGCCGTCCTGGTGACGGGAACTGTGCTGCGCGCAGCTTTTGGCCCAGCGACTCAACTCCTTAGCCATGGTCCTTCAGTAGCAATAATCGGTTTGTGCGTAATGGGCCTCGTCCAGTACCTCGTGCACACAGGGCTGGGCGCCATCGGTTCCGCACTCAAATCAAACCAATCGATCTGGCACACGTGGAGCCGGAACTTCCTCTGGATTTCAATTAGCTATTTTGCCGGAGCCGCCGCAGCTGGTTTTGTTGTCAGCACCGTCGGCTCTGCCCGTTTCTGGGCACTTTTGATCTCAATCCCTGTAATCATCATTGTGTACTTCAGCTACGACCGCTACATGCGCGAAGTGAAAGCTTCTGCTCGTCATGCTGAAGAAGCTGAACGGGCCCGAGCCGAAATTGAACATGAGCGCGCTGAGCAAGCTGAACGACACGTCCTGGAACTCAACAACTACATCGCGGAGCAGGAACGAATCAGCCGCGTCCTCGAAGAAACCAAAGACCACTTCCGTCACGCAGCTTTCCACGACTCGCTGACGGGTCTGCCGAACCGCGGTCTGTTTACGGAATTGTTGAAGGCTGAAATTGAAACGTCGAAGCGAAACAAAGAACATCTATTTGCCGTCTTGTTCCTCGACCTGGATCGCTTCAAAAACATTAACGACAGTCTGGGCCACACATATGGCGACCTGCTCCTCGTCGCGTTTGCTGAACGTCTTGAACGTACGCTGAGACCCGTCGACACTTTGGCTCGCTTCGGTGGTGACGAATTTGCGATTCTGTTGAGTGGAATAGTGGACACAACGGATGCAGTGCGCGTCGCTGAAAGAATTCATGCCGAACTAAGTCAGCCATTCGATCTTGATCGAAATTCCGCGTTCGCAACAGCAAGTATAGGTATCGCGCTTAGTTCCAGTAACTACGATCAGCCTGACGATATTCTTCGGGATGCCGACATCGCAATGTATCGCGCCAAGGAGAATGGCAAGGCTCGCTACGAAATGTTTGACCAGGGAATGCACGCTCGCGCAGTTTTACGACTGCAACTCGAGAGCGACTTGCGCCAGGCTGTCGAACAAAAGGAATTCTGTGTTGTTTACCAACCAATCATTGCGTTAGGTTCTGGACGCCTCGCCGGTTTTGAAGCTTTGGTTCGTTGGAACCACCCGCGCCAAGGAGTCGTCCAACCTGCTGACTTCGTTCCGGTTGCGGAAGAAACTGGCTTGATCGTTCCGATCGGTGGATGGGTACTTGAAGAAGCTTGCAAGAAGGTGCGTGAGTGGCAATTGGCGTCACCATCTCACCGCGCGCTCAGTTTGAGCGTGAATCTGTCAGCACGTCAGGTAGCGCAGCCAGACTTGCTTGAACAAATCAAGAGGGCGCTCGAAGTCAGCAAACTGAACCCGCATCACTTGAAATTGGAAATCACTGAAAGCGTAGTGATGGGCAATGCAGAGGCTGCAGCGCAAATGTTCAAACAGTTGCGCGCCCTCGGTGTCCAGCTAAGCATTGACGACTTTGGTACCGGCTATTCGTCACTGAGTTATTTGCATCGTTTTCCGTTGAACTACCTGAAGATCGATCGCTCGTTTGTAACTCGTATGACTACCGATAACGACAATGCGATCGTTAAAACAATCACCACGCTGGCTCACAATCTAGGCATGGAAGTGATTGCTGAAGGTATTGAGACAGATGAGCAACATCGAGGACTGAGAGATCTCGGGTGCGAGTTTGGACAAGGCTTTCTTTTCTCTCGACCGGTTGACCATGACGGCGTGCTTAGCCTGTTGGCCAAAGATTCACAGAATGACAAGCAGATGGAGATGGAGATCGAGATCGAGAGCGTCGTTGAGAGTGACGCGTTCCTTGCTTTGTATTCGATGTGAGCGGTGGGCTTGGGGCTTGGTCTTAGGTCTTTGGTCTTAGGTCTTTGGTCTTTGGTCTTGCATTCTGTATGGTCTTCAGATGTTGTTTTCAAGCCGAAGGCCCAAGACCAAAAGCCAAAGACCAAAGGCCGAAGGCCCAAGTCCAAACTCCCTCCCATTTAAGAATATCCCCCACATCTGATACAGTTAGCCCCTTCATAAGGGTCGATTTTGCGCGCAGTGGTGTGCGTGAGCGACGCAACCGTGAATCCGTTGGTGGGCATCCTAAAATCGCGGATTCCTTAAGCTTTTGTAGGAGTTTTGTTTTGATTAAGTCATTGAGTTTTTCAATTAGACATCTTGTTTTTGGGGCGCTAGCTGCTCTTGTATTTGTTTTCCCGGTTGCGGCCCAAACACCCTCCGCTGACGTCATCATGGTGTTGCCGTTTGAGAACACTTCAAACCGTCCCGAGTATAACTGGGTAGGAGAGAGCTTTGCCGATGCGCTGGCTGATTTGCTTAGCAAGCCCGGTCTTATCGTGGTGACGAGTGATGAACGTGAACTCGCGTACCAACAATTACACTTGCCAGAAACGGTAATTCCGTCGAGAGCTACTGCGATAAAGCTGGCTCGTCAAGCGAAGGCTTCGATGATTGTTATTGGGAGTTACTCGGTAACGCCGCCGCCCTCGCTGGAAGCCAAAAATAAAGACAAGTCGTCAATTGAGGCCTACGTTCAAGTTACCGCTCGCGTGATTAAAGTTAATGAAGGTCGAACGCTAGGTGAGGTAATCGACGGGGGATGGGCGACAAGACAGTTTGACTACGGCGCGCCGCTTACCACGTTGCAGGACATTCATGGTCGACTCGCTTATCAAATCCTTTATCAACGAGACAAAGCACTCCCTTATTCGCAGAATCAGATCGTTCAGGAAGCTACCAAGATTCCGCAGAAAGCGTTTGAAGGATATGTAAAGGCGGTGCAGCTTCCGCTCAACGAACCATTGCGCGAGAACTATCTAAAGAATGCGATTCGCTTCTTCGCGGATGCGCAAGGAGGCGCAGTTTATCCGCAAGCATCCTTTGAGCTTGGCCGTACCTATATGGCTCGCGGAAATTGGAAAGACGCCACTGAGTATTTCGCAAAGTTACAAAAGAAGGATCCGCATTACGCTGAAGCTGCTTTTTACGCTGCGCTGGGTTACACAAAACTTGGCGACTATAGTCGAGCTCTCGCTACTGTAGTTCCGCTCTCCTCAGATTTGCCCCTGATCGGTGTTTACAACAATGCGGGCGCAATCGCTGTTCAAGCCGCCAGAGAGAACAAAAACGAAGCAGAACGTCAAAGATTGCTTTCACAGGGAATCACGTTCCTTTCCCGGGCTTCCGAGTCAGCGCCCGGAGACCCAATGGTGCATTTCAACTACGCCTATGCTTTGTTCTTGAGCGGGAAGTTTGAAGAAGCTGCCGAGCAGCTTCGTCCAGTGATCACAACCGATCAACGTGACGGCTACGCATACTTCCTCTTCTCAAAAGCGCTGGCAAAAGTCGGAAAGGCTGAAGCAGCAACTGCGGCTGACAATCAGGCTCGACGCTGGATGCAAAGTGCTTACGCTAAATGGGAAACCGAATGGGAGAAATCGCAAACTACCAGCGGCGTAGGTCTGCGGCTCCGAGATGTGCTGGATCGCGGCGAGGTTTTTGACCTGGCAAGGACAAAGCAGATTAATGATCAAGGCAATACCCCGAGCTCAACTACTCAGGACTTGCTCACTAAAGCCCGTGATCTTTATCAAGCCGGTCGTGATGAAGAGGCATTACCCGAACTTCATCGTGTAGTAATGATCGAGCCAACCAACGCGGAAGCCTATCTGTTAAGTGGTCGGATTAACCTTCGACGCAGTGATCAGGAAGCGGCAATCGCGGCTCTCAAAACCTCCATTTTCTGGGATCCAAAGCTGATCGATGCACATATCCTCCTGGGCCGGATCTTCCTTGAACGCGGGGACCGTGGTGAAGCAAGGAAATACGCGCAAAGCGCCATCACTATTGATCCTAATAACCAGGAAGCAATGGCACTCATGCGTCAGGTGACGATGGGAAACTGAAACTAATTTCAGATTGGGGATTGCGGATTTCAGATTTCAGATTGCGGATTGCGGATTGCGGATCGAATTCGGAATACTGTGAGATCTGAGATTTTCGATTTGAGATCCTTGTAGTTCACGTGCCGTACCTTTTCTTCACAACAATTCTATTCATAGTTGTCGCGATCCTCCTGGCCGCAAAGTCACGACAAGTTAAACGCCACAAGTTTTCTAACCCATTCGTTTCTGACGCGATTGTGGATAGGCCATTGAGTCCTCTGGGTTCGATCCTCATCGACGGAGAGATCTGGCTGGCC
>JBKPQV010000186.1:0-24765 GCA_046734235.1 Acidobacteriota bacterium | reverse complement strand
TCGCGACGAAAATAATGATCGCCACGCATATTTCAAACGTTGACAGAGGACGCACACGATTTGAAACGGACATGATGAAGTTTTCTATTTGAGGCGGGGCTAGAACTTAAGTGATTTGATTTACTTAATGATCTTCTGAGGCTTGGGGCGGGGAATACTACGTTGCTCAAGGACGGCCGCGAAGGTAGCTGCCAACGTCAACATTAACGGATTGGAAAACGCGATTGCAAGACTTTTTTCTGGAAGGCGATCAGCGATGTTCCAGAAAAGGAAGGCAATAGGGCGTTTTGGCTAGGAAGAATTAGGAATTTGGAATTGTGAATTGCGGATTTCTTGGATCAGTGCGGAAAATCCGAAATCCCAAATCCCAAATCCCAAATTCCAGTTTCCTCGATACTAGTTGACAGAGTGGATTGGTCCATCCTAATATATCGCCGCACGATATATCGGTCGAGGATGCAAATTGAAATCGAAGACTGAAAAAGACATCAATCCGGAAACTCTTCTACCGTTAAGACCTTCTGTATTTCATATTCTGCTGTCGTTGTCGGATGGCGACTTGCATGGTTACGGCATCATGCAGGAGGTGGCTGAACATACAGATGGCCAGATTAGACTAGGACCAGGTACCTTGTACGGTGCTATCAAGCGTTTGCTCAGTGATGGGCTGATCGTTGAGGTCGATGAGCGTCCCGATCCCGAGTTAGACGATGAACGCCGTCGCTATTACCGTATGACTGATTTTGGACAACGGGTTCTGAAGGCAGAAGTGCAACGCATTTCGAAAATGGTTTCAGTGGCGCAGCGAAAACGCCTGATTCCAAAGACTAGAAGTTAAGCCAATAAGATCACATGTCGCTTTCACGTAGAGCATTTCGTCTGATGTTGGTTGCCTACCCGCGAGACTTCCGACGCGAGTATGGCCCTCAAATGGTCCAGGTGTTCTGCGATTGCTGGCGTGCAACGGAACAGCAGGGCGTCGGATCTAGTTTGGATCTGTGGCTCCGAACGGTTGTCGATCTGCTTACTTCCGCTACGAGAGAACATTTGGATAGTTATCGAAAGGACTCAGCAATGAATCACCGGCAACGAAATCTAATGGCAATAGGCGGATGTTTGGCAATAATTGTGGTGGCTTTCTTTTTGCTGAGTTACGGCCGCAGTCATGAAGTTGCGCCGATTCTATTTTTTGGTCGCATCCTTGATGCATTGGTGACTGCCGGCATTCTGGGAAACTTAATTTTGTTCCTGCTGAGACTTACCAGACTCGATCCTGTTAAGACTGCCTTCGCAACAATGCTGGCTGTCAATTGCTTACTCGGCATTGTTGCGTTGTTGATTGGCAGTCGTGTCGACCCAGACTTTAGATTTGGCAGCGTGCTTTTTGCCTACATCGTGAGCTTCCTCTTCTGGTTTGGCGTGCATTGGGTTTGGGAGAAGGGCAACAAGCAGTTGGTGGCTCAGCAAAATGGCCTCTCATGAAAGTTAGCTCATAATCTTAGCGGCTAATCGTTTCATTCTCACCTAGTTTTAACTAAGTGTATCGGCCCGGAATTGCTCCCAGAACCGTTTTAACGGTTTACCTTTCGCTATTCATTAGTTTGGCGTTACTGGGCGCCTTTCCCATATAGGTAGACCGCATCAATTTTTTATTTTTTGAATTGGGTGGGTCCGAAAACCGTTGAAACGGTTCAAATTGTAGATGTGCCTGCTCACCTAGTTGAAACTAGGTGAGAATGAAACGAAATCCCGATACTTTCCCTCACAGAAGACTATTGATGTAATTTCGTTGTTTCTTCAGGCCATCGAGCAAGTCTGCAAACGTGTGCCGCCTGTCGCGTGCGTAACGAGCAAGTTTGCCTGTAAAGTCAGGGTGGCTTGAAATAAGCTTGTCATCCATTAGATCAGCTGCTTCGTCTCGAGCTGCTTCGGAAGCACTGTGCTCCTCCACTGCATCCCAGTTGCCCAGTACTTCTGGTGGTACGATCGCAATAGAGTCGCGGATAATACTTGCCAGTATCTCAAACCCAATCTCTTCCAGACCATCCGCGAACCCGTGATGATCCAGGTCTGAGCCCCAAAAGGTTGAGTAACCTTCGCATTCAAGCAAGCCTAAGGAACTCCAAATACCGTGGATAACCCATCTCTCATGTGGAATGCCTGGCTTATGTTGTCGTAATGCCTCGAAGCTGTAGCAATTTTCGATAACTACTGCTAAGTTGCTACACAACTCAAAGTCTGTGCTGTCGGCGAAAAAATCATTCAAATCACTTGGAGAAGTCACTTAATCCTCCGATGAACGCCTGGACATCAGCTAAAGATCTTGCAGTCTCCACAATGCAAGACACTTTCCCAACTCGTCGTCTTCAACCAATTGCTTTAGTGGAGGCGGAAAATTGAATGGAGGCAACTGCAGATTTAGAGGCCGCCAACTACCGTCCGGACAATCAATGTTTTCCTTCGCCGAAATATGATTCGTGCACAAGAGATTAGTTATTCCTGATCTTTTGAAATTCTTGATGGCTGCGTGGATGCGGTTAAATGAAAGATGGATCAGGCAATCTCGACACAAAACAACATCCGCCTCCGGAAGACGGTGTTGCGTGATGTCTCGCATCAAGAACGTTCTACCTGGAGTTGTGTAAATACGCCGATTCTCATCTATTAAGTCCTTAACGATATCAACCCCAATGTATTTCACCTTGCCCAGTTCGACATTTCTCATCCAATTGAAATCGCCACATGCTGCATCAAGCAAAGTTTCGGCGTGCAATTCATCAAGCAGTATGGGAAGCTGGGCCATAATAACCCTGGTCCGAGCGAGCGTAGAGCCTCTTCCCGAAACCGTCTCAGGATCTTGCCAGCCGTTTTGGTGATAAATTGCAGAGAAAACAGTCGCAAGCGAGGGTCCAATTAATGATTGGCGCGCACTCATGTAAGCAGAAGCGGCTCGTGGAAAGCGCGACTTGAGCATTATTCTTACGACCTTTGACATACCCGACATAAGTATAGCAATACGGAACAGGAGCGCAGCGACTGTACGCAAGAGATCAATAATCAGATTGTTATAGCTTTCTCTTACGTACAGTCGCTGCGCTCCTGTTCCGTATTGCTATTCAGCACTCCCGATCATCTCAACTTCTTGATGGCGGAATTGCGTTTGGTAAAGGTGCGCATATAGGCCGCCGCTGTTTATTAGTTCCGCATGAGTGCCTTGTTGAACCACGGTGCCGCCATCAATCACAAATATCTTGTCCGCATTCTGAATTGTCGCCAGTCGATGAGCGATTACGATTGAAGTCTTTCCTTCCATCAATCGTTGCAGCGCGTCGAACACCAACTCTTCCGAAGCGGCGTCCAGACCTGAAGTTGGTTCGTCGAGTATGAGAATCGGACTCTGGCGAACTATGGCTCGAGCAATTGCAAGCCTTTGCCTCTGTCCACCTGACAGAGTTACACCACGTTCACCAACCATCGTATTGTAACCTTCTGGTAGCTTCGCGATGAATTCGTCCGCGTTGGCCAGTTTTGCGGCTTCCATGATTTCGTGGCGCGAAGCCTCGGGACGCCCGTATGCAATGTTCTGCCAGATCGAAGCATGAAACAAAAGACTCTCCTGCAATACAAAACTGATCTGGCGGCGCAGTGATCGTATTTTGTAACGGCGGATATCGGTTCCGTCGATCAGCACCTGTCCGCTTGTCGGTTCATAAAAGCGTGCGATTAGACTGGCAATAGTAGTTTTGCCCGCGCCAGTTGGCCCAACTAAAGCACCAACCTGGCCCGGCTCGAGTTTGAAGTTGACATCTTTCAGAATCGGCGACCGCTCATCATAACTAAAATCGACGTCGCGAAATTCGATCGCACCTTTTAGTCGCGGCGCTGGCCTTGCCCCTGGCAAATTGCGAACTTCTCGATCAGTCTCCGCCACCTCCCGAATTCGTTCATAACCGACCTGTGTTTTAGAGATCGTATCGGTCATCTTCGAGAGGTCGCGCATCGGTTTGTACATCTTGCCCAGATAAAGAAGAAATACCAGCAGTGAACCTGAAGTGATTGTTCCAGTGAGTACGAGCCTGACGCCGTACCAGAGCACGAGACAAGTGCCAGCCGCTACGATCACTTCGACGACCGGCGTTAGCTTGGCTTTCAAACTTCTTGCAGCTAGCGCACTCTCGACAGTTTCCAAACTTTGCTTTTCGAAACGCTGTAGTTCGTAATCTTCTCGCGTGAACGCTTTGACGACATGAATTGACGACAATACTTCACTGGCGATTGAAGCAATCTCGCCCTCTTTTTTGCGCACGTCACGCGAAGCTCGCCTGATACGCCAGGTGAAGCTGTAGACAACGACAAACAGCAGGGGCGCTACTGATAGGGCAATCAACGTGAAGCTCCAATTCAGATAAAACATCACGAGCAGCATCCCGGCGAGCGTTAATACATTGACGACGAGACCTAACAGAACTTGCGAAATGAAATCTTGGATTGTGTCGATGTCTCCAGTAATGCGGCTGATAAGATCGCCAGTTCGTTTGTTGTCGTGGAATGAGAGCGAGAGCTTTTGAATGTGATGGTAGAGCGTACGGCGTAAATCGTGAGCGACCCACTGAGCCACTGACGTGGTGAGGTACTTTTCAAAATAGGTGCTTATCGCACCTAACGTTGCAATTGCCAGAACCAGAACCACCACAAATGTCAGGATCGCGAGCTTATTCGTACCTACAAAACTTTGGACCGGTCCTGCGAGCCAACCTGGTAAATGCCTCGAACCAATCACGTCATCGAAGACGATCTTTAGGGGCCAGGGCTCCAGTAGATCCGTGATGCTTTCCCCTAAGACTGCAATGAATGCCAGGGTCAGTTGAGGCCAGTGAGGCTTCAATAAGTAGCTGAGCTTTGTCATACTTTGCGCCGATCAAAAGCACGGGCAAACCACATTCCGCACTGAAAGCCTGTGTTGATCGTCGCATAGCACAGCCGCTGATGTGTATTGATGCTTTGGCTGTATTGATTTAGTGCTTGGAACAGAAAGAAACGTAACCACAAAGGCCCAAAGACACTAAGGCACAAATGTCACCAATTTCGGCAGGTTTTTGTCTTAGAGTCTTGGTGTCTTGGCGGTTCAGTTCATATTTCAGACTTTCACAAACTCTCTACCGAGAAGTGCCACTAGCTCTTTGTGCGGAAACTACCAAGGGCCGAGAGCGAATAGAACACGATTGCCACCAGCGCCAGGTATTGAAAACCCAAAAG
The DNA here is from genome assembly GCA_046734235.1 of Acidobacteriota bacterium. Lineage (GTDB taxonomy): Bacteria > Acidobacteriota > Blastocatellia > Pyrinomonadales > Pyrinomonadaceae > PSRF01. Next base: position 19,509 of record JBKPQV010000186.1, on the reverse strand, counting down.
CATCGAGCTGTACTCGGCAAGTCCACCGACCATGGCGCCAGCGATGTTGATACCAAAAGCACGATCCGGACTGGCAGTTCGCTTAAACGAGTTTGCGAAGATGATTCCCGCAAACAGTATCGGCGCAAGGACGAGAAGACAGGATCCGGTAACCTGGAGGCCTCGGTTTAAGCCAAGAAAGAAATCTAGAGGAACAAGTACATTCAATATGAGAGTGATGAACAATCCGGCGTAGTAAGGCCACAAGCGCTGTGGATTGATCTTAATGGTCCAACTATTCGCTAGTAGGATCATTAAGAGCAGGGCGAAGAACACAACGGAATTAACGATCCAGGTTCCACCAAACAAAAGTGCCATGGTGACGACGGCCTTTGTCTCGATCAACATAAAGCCTGCGCCGAGAAAGAAGAACCGAACGCTGAGGAGACTGTTGTCTCGATTGGTGTTTTTTAACTTACGGACAAAGAGAAAGATAAGGAGTAGAGCCAGGCTACCCATGATCAGCGCCCCTCGTAAGCTGAGCGTTGGTATCATCGGGTTGCGAAGATAGAGAAAGGGCCAGTCGTCCGTTGGTGTTCGGAGGTTATCTCTGGAAGGTAGTACAGTCGCCAAGCCAAAGTGGAGCCATTGTGTATCGGGCGATCCCTGGTCAAGTGAGATCACCTCGGGACGCTGAAATCCACTCGGCAAATTTGGTCCGGGCGATTCATCGTTGCGCAATTTGTAATCCGGATGCACGGTAAACGCGGCACGTAAATCATCATTGGCTCCGGCAAAGAAAATCGTGAAGTCTCCAAATGTCGCCTGACCAGGATCGATTATCTGGCGGTAAGGCATAGTGAGTACCAGCGGATTGCCCTCCCCAAACACCTCCTCCAGTGCTTTTTGCATGCGAGCAGCTACCCATCCCTGGCGAAAATAGTTGTAGACAACGAAATTGCCATTAGGTTTTAGGTGACGACGCACATCTGCAAAAGCTTGCCTGGTAAACAGGAAACTCTCGAGACGAATATTGCTGTATCCGCTGTGCAAGACGAGCGAGTCGACCAACGCATAGATGATTAGATCGTATTTTCGATTAGTTGCCCGGAGAAAGTTTCGGCCGTCATCCAGATGAATTTCAACGCGCGGGTCCTGGTACGGTCGATCTGGATGATATTGACGTCCGAGTCGATTGATGGCTGGATCGATCTCAACAGCGTCTATGTGTTGAGCACCCCACTGCAATGCGCGACTAACGTCGTTGCCTGAACCTGCACCAATTATTAATACGTCTGCAAAAGGTGGCCTCCCGGAGTCGCGATTGAGAAGATGAGGAAGCGCGTACGCAGGAAAGGTCTCGTTGCGCGATACCATTTGCTGGTGGTAGATAAGATTTACCGAAAGTGAGAGGTCAGGTTCGTTGAAGTCAATCCGGTAATAAGGAGACCAGAATTGAGCGTGTTGCGCGTTATTCTCTGCCGGCGGAGACAAGCCTGCGAGGCAAACTACCAGCACGAGCAGCACCGCGTTGGCCAGGCTCCAAACGATCAATTTCTTTTCATAACGTCTGAGAAAGAAGTACCCCAAGCCGATTGTGACCAGTAAGAACCACCACAACGACGACAACTCGAGCCATGAACAGGCAGCAAACAAAACAATTCCTGCAAGACTCCCAACGATATTCACTGTGTACGCGTGAACGCGGTTGGGCCATCGTTGCAAAGATCGGCCCAATTCCTGTCCGGGACCAATAAAAGCAAGAGCGATAACAATAAAGAAAAAGCCGCAGAGAACTTCGACGGGAATCGCATAGCGAGAAAGATCCTGGCTGTGATACTCAGTGCCGAAGTAGACCTGTTGAGGTGAAGTTTGATTTCCAACGTCGACGAACTTGATAAACGACGTGCTGCTAATTTCGATCGCATGAGCAGCAGCCAGGGCAATCACGAGGAGCAGTGGACTCCAGTTTAGATAATTGCGTTCATTGCGAGCCGCCAAACACCCAACCGACATTCCAAGGAAGGAAGCTAGTAGTACGACATTTGTAAAGAATGTGAGATAGAGCACGTGAGCTGGAAACCAGCGGATGCACGCGAGTTCAAGAAACAAGATGAGGAAGCTGATCAGGAATAATTCAACGCCATTAGAGTCAGACTCGTTCCTGGGATTAGTGTTCACTCGTGTTTTCTCCGGGCGGAACGTCAGCCCAACCGTATGACTGTAACAACGTAACAGCATTTACTCGGGAGCGCCAAGTGTCTCCTTGGAGTGCGGCGACCTGGCGCCGCTTTGTTACAGCGAGACTCCCACAGCTTTGTCTCAATATTTCAATTATGCGAGTCCACTCGGTGGCGAAGTATTAGAAGATAGGTGCGCTGTAACAAAGCGGTGCCGACCACCGCACTCCAAGGAGGTCCGCCTTTTCTAAAAAAGCGCTTGACCCCAGCCGTTCTGAGTGATAAAAAGTACTTGGTAATGCAAAGTATGTATATGTCGGCCATATTTCAAGAATTTCCCTCTATTCCAAGTCTATTGAGCGGTGCTGTTCTGGCCCTGACCTGGTCGTACATCTGTCTAGGTTTTGCTGCTCACTTGAGAAGAAATCGAAGACTTTCCACGGGCTATACACGGAAGGTGTTCCACGTTTTGATCTTTCTCTCCGTTGTATTCGTCCAGGCGTTTGGTGGATTTGCTTGGGTCTGCATCTTCGGCGCAATGGTGTCACTCGTCGTAGCCCTCGCCGTGCTCGCTGGACCGGGTAATCGTTTCTACGAAGCGATTGCGAGAGAAACGGACGGAGCGCGCCGGACTTACTTCATTGTTATTCCTTACTTTGCCACTTTGATCGGCGGTCTCGTTAGCAGTGTCTTCTTTGGACCACTCGCCATCGTTGGATATCTCGTTGGCGGCTTAGGTGATGCTGCTGGTGAGCCTGTTGGAACGCGTTGGGGCAAGCGTCAGTTGAATAACTCGGAAGGGACCAAAACATTCGAAGGTTCTATAGGTGTAATAGTTGCATCGGCCGTTGCTCTCCTGATCGCCATAATCATTCGACCCGAATTCCACTGGAATACACAAACCCTGATCGCGGTGCCGGCTATTGCCATTGTCTGCGGTTTTGTGGAGGCGTTTTCTCCGCGTGGTTGGGATAACGTGCCAATGCAAATTGTTCCCACTGTCCTTGCATCCTTTTTGTTATCGAGATGAACTTGCAGGTGAAGACTATGTTTGGATTTGGAAAAACTGACATCAAGCGATTCATCATACTTAGCATCCTGGTGTTTTGGTGTGCAGTGATGGTCGCTGTACGTGTTGAGCGAACAGGTTCTGGGTATTATCGATTTCTGCTTGGGAACCTGTTCCTGGCGGGAATACCTTTGGCGCTCAGTTCGGGCTTGCGTCTCGCCGATCGGCTAGAACTGAATAGGATCATAAAGGCGGGAATATTTTGCCTGTGGTTGTTGTTTCTTCCGAATGCACCTTACATCCTGACGGACATTCTTCATCTTCCACGAGCGAATGAAGCGCCCGCCTGGTACGACCTCGCGTTGTTGCTTTCCTGTGCCGGTACTGGATTGTTGATGGGGTATCTATCTCTCGTCGACGTTCAAACGATGGTTGCCAGGTATTACAGTGTCATCGTCGGCTGGCTGTTCGCGATAACTTCATTGGTCCTGAGTGGGTTTGCCATCTATCTCGGGAGATTTCTCAGGTGGAACAGCTGGGATGTGATTGTTAGTCCCACGTTGTTGTTAGATATTCTAGGTGGTCTAAAACACCCAACCACGCAGGTCCGTCCAATATCTGTAACTTTGATTTTCGGAGCGATTCTCGCGTTAGGGTATGTCAGTTTGCGAGTTTTGCTTGACTCTTCAGGTACGCGTTCCCAAAAATCGTTTTGAGAACCTGTGAAAATCCGAAGCTAAACCTTAACCACCAAGACACAAAGGCACAAAGACACGATTCCAACAATCTTTACATTTGTGTCTTAGGGCCTTTGTGGCTTTGTGGCTAAAAGGCTCCGTCCCACCCGAATTCTCGTCTCCAAAGGTTTTTCTCCAAGTGCGTGTGTCTGTAACCAGCGAAGAGCGCGTTATTGAGTAAGGGCAAAAAGGATAAGCCCAGAACCACAGCGCAGAATCGTCATCACGCCAACTTGGAATGCTACTTCCAGTTGGTTGAAGGTCTAACTCTGCGTGTAAATCTAAGGAGAACTCAAAGTATGACGCCGCTCATTAAAAAAACCTTACTCACCTCACTCGCCATTGCATTGATGTACTTTGGCACCGCCACAAATGCCTCAGCTGCCTGTTCATTTGGAGCATCATCCACAATCGTTACCGAAGAAGTGAGTTATGTCCCCACCACCTTTACAAACCCGAACGATCCGCGATCGAGCAGCGGAGTAGTGCATCTTATGGGATGGCTGTATTACCACATCCCACCGAGTGGTACGCTCAGGAATGCTCCGGTCTTAATCTACAACCACGGCCACGAAGCGCAACGAGGCGAACCCTGTGAGATAGCCAGGTTCTTTGTGAACCAGAAATTCGTAGTTTTCGCACCACTCCGGCGGGGACATTATGCAAATAACATCGCTTCTACTGGAATTCACATTGACGACTACGTGAATGAGTGCCTGGCGTCGGGGGGACAATGTGCACCCTGTAACCCGCTTGAGCCGGAAACCTGTATTTACAACGCGTTCGAAATGGAGTATCTGAAGACGCAATACGTCGACGTTCTCGACGCGATTACGTACATACGCGGGCACGCCTCGATTGGAAGAACGAATGCAAAGTTGGCCGACCCAACCAGGATTGCAATCCTTGGGCATTCATACGGAGGCGCGTTAACGGTCTTCGCAAATACTCACCTGGAGGACCGAAATGAGGCTAGCTGTGAAGGATGCAAAACGTCCGATGTATTTTTTGCAACCTAAAAACGGTTTGTCCCTTAGTCCAACCAAAGTCTTGTTCTCTGATGAAGTTGACCAGTTTTTTCGGGTTCAGGCTTCAATCTTCCCACCGGCGCCAGTGGATACAGTTTGTGCCAATCATGATCCAAGTTGTTGGGATGACGAAACAAATGATGTTAAACCCGTAGGCAAACAAGCCCACAGCAATTTCATTGGGGACAAAGGTCAGGTCGAACTTTGGGGGCCATCAGTTGTTGAATTCATTAACCGTTATCCTAAACCGTGAGCGGATGCGGTGAGAACGCCAGCGGATTCAGCCGCTGGCTTCGAAGCAACGAGACCCGGAGACAAACAGAATCTCAGATCGCAAATTTGAAATCTCACAGTTTTGATTTCTATCGTTGCCTCCGAAACTGGAAGCATCTACTGTGAGATCTCAAATTTGCGATCTGAGATTCTGCTTTCTAAGAAACAGTGACACTAAAGGCTAATCCTTTATACGATAATGTGCATAACCGGATGTGTGTAGATGACTGTCACCCCGGTGTCGCTAGTCATGAACTTCCAACACCCTCCAGACCTCGGTAATCAATATGATGACGACCCAACGCTGCGTTCATACCTCGCAAAAGTTCTACCACTGGAAGTAATCAATGACATCGAGCCATCGTTGCATGAGATGGGTCGGCTCGCTGGAGACGAACTCTACAAAATGCAGCAAGAGGATCGATTAAATGAGCCACAACTCACTCATTGGGACGCCTGGGGAAATCGGATCGATCATATTGAACTCACGCCACTCTGGAAAAAGGCGGAAAAGATTGCCGTCCAACACGGACTTGTCTCGACCGCATATGAACAAGAACACGGTCGTTTCTCACGCATCCAGCAGGCTGCACTTGCTTATCTCTTTACTCCGTCCACTGATATTTACAGCTGTCCATTAGCAATGACAGATGGTGCAGCGCGAACGCTACTTAATTCCGGTAATCAGGAATTGATTGAACGCGCAGTTCCTCATTTAACTTCCAGGGATCCTACTCAATTCTGGACCAGCGGCCAGTGGATGACTGAACTCACGGGCGGCTCCGACGTTGGACTGACAACTACGATTGCCAAACCAGATCCGACGAATCCACAGAACGAGCATGCACCAAAGCACTGGAGCCTGTTTGGTCGAAAGTGGTTTACGTCGGCCACTACGTCATAGATGGCGTTGACCCTCGCGCGACCTGAAGGCAATCCGCCTGGTGGTCGTGGCCTTGCGCTTTTCTACCTGGAACTTCGCGATGCGAATGGCCGGCTAAACAACATTTGTATCGATCGCCTCAAGGACAAACTCGGAACGCGAAAAGTACCGACTGCGGAGCTAACTCTCGACGGCACGCCGGCACAACTCGTTATGGGAACGTCCGACGGCGTCAAGAACATCACGCCACTTCTCAATATCACTCGCCTATGGAACGGCATCAGCGCCGCTGCACTGATGCGACGTAGCGTTGCGCTGGCGGTCGACTATTCGCACAAGCGCGTTGCGTTTGGAAATCTACTTTCCAATAAGCCGTTGCATGTCGACACGCTCGAAGGAATGCAAGCTGAGACCGAGGGCGCTTTCCACCTCGCATTCTTTGTTGCGGAACTCACCGGTCGTTTAGAGACAAATGAAATAACTGGTGATCAGGTTAGCCTGCTTAGATTGTTGACGCCTCTGATGAAACTCACTACGGCAAAACAAGCAGTTGCTGTTGCCAGTGAAGCGCTTGAGGCGTTTGGTGGCGCTGGCTATGTTGAAGACACAGGCTTACCGGTGCTCCTTCGCGATGCGCAGGTATTGCCCATTTGGGAAGGTACTACTAACGTACTTGCACTTGATGCACTTCGAGCGTTGGGACAGGATGACGAATCTCTGCTTGCATTAAAAGATGAAACACTGCGTTGTGTGGAAAACGCGGAAGCCCCACTCAAAGCCCTTGTCCAGTCGACACTTGCTCAAGCCGACAATTGGTTAGCACATGCTCGCGAAAAAGACGCGTTGGAAGCAGGAGCACGACGGTTTGCATTGACACTCGGCCGAACGATGGAACTTGCATTGTTATGCAAACATGAAACGCGACTTTCCCGGCGCTTTGCCAGTGAGGGTGTGAATCGGATCCAGTGACTCATTAAACTCGCTCCTATCGTCCTCTTCAGCTAAGATGAGCCCGCTCTTCATCTGTGCTGCCAGTCAAACCTCAAGATGTCTGTTTCAGCGGGTACCAAACTAGGTCGTTACGAAATTCGCTCAAAAATTGGCGAAGGTGGAATGGGTGAAGTGTACCTAGCGGAAGATGTCACGCTCCGCCGACTCGTTGCTATCAAGTTCACAGCGCTCAATTCCACTACAAGTGAGGAAGCACACAAACGATTCTTGCGAGAAGCCCAAATTGCGGCGCAACTCGATCATCCAAACATCTGTACCGTCCATGAAGTAGCTCACGAAAATGGCCGCAGCTTTATTGTTATGCAGTATGTCGAGGGCGAGACACTCGAGGCGCGATTAAAACGAGCGCCGCTCAAGGTTTCAGAGTCACTCCAAATCGCTGCTGGAATTGCTGAGGCTATAACCGAAGCCCACGATCATGGAATCATTCACCGCGACATCAAACCGTCGAACATCATGATTACGACCCGGGGTCAAGTGAAGGTAATGGACTTTGGCCTTGCGAGATTGTCGCAACCGACAACGCTACCGGGCGAGCAGATCGTTGATACTCAAGCACCGACCCAGGCGCTGTTAACTTCTCCAGGAATGATCATTGGTACAGTTCCTTACATGTCGCCTGAGCAAGTTCACGGACAACCGCTCGACGCACGCACTGATATTTTCAGCTTTGGCGTAGTCCTTTATGAAATGTTAACAGGTGTAAAGCCGTTCGCCAGTAAAAGTCCTGCAGGTATTATTTCGGCGATTCTCTCAAGCGAACCTTTACCAATTTCTGAGTTCGTTCAAAATTGCCCAACTGAGTTAGCACGAATCGACAATAAGTGCCTGGTTAAGGAGCGCGGGCAACGATATCAGTCAATGCAAGAGGTCAAAACCGATTTAGAAAGCGTAACGAATAAGAAAGAAAGTTTTGTTTCAGCGGGTCCGACGGAAGACAAAACGAAACAAATGTCAGGAGCGCCCTTTACCGACCCGGTTTCCGAAAAGAGTTTTTACAACCGGAAAATAGCGATCTTAACCGCAACCATAGTGTTGATTGCGCTTGGAGTTTTCACGTACGTCCTGTTCTTTAGAACGTCACGAACGTCACAGAGTGTCGTCTCAGCAAGTTCTGCTTACGACACTTATTTGCACGCTAAGGTGTTGCTGAGAAATGAGACTCGGGAGGATACCGAACAGGCTATCAAACTCCTCAAAAAAGCAGTCGCCGATGATCCCAAGCTCGCGTTAGCATGGACCGAACTGGCGCGCGCGTCTTATATCAAGGCCTTCTACTATGCGCCTGAAGACTCCAGGCAGTTGAATCTAGATGCGCAATTTGCGATTGAAAAAGCGCTTTCGCTTAATCCAAATTTGGCCGAAGCTCACTTTGCTAAAGGGTTAGTACTTTGGTCGCACGCTAACCGCTTTCCTCACGAATCGGCAATTCAGTCATACCAGCGGACGCTTTCGCTCGATCCAAATCTCGATGAGGCCCACCATCAACTAGGCCTTGTCTACCTTCACATAGGTCTACTCGACGAAGGTTGGTCGGAAATTGACAAAGCTGTTGCTATCAATCCGGGAAACACATTGGCACGCTTTCGTTTTGGAGTCATCAATCTTTATCGGGGTAAGTATGAAGATGCGCTCAGCTTTTTCAAGAGCACACCGCTAGATAAGAATCCGTCGTTGTGGGCATTTCAAACTGCAACGGTATTATTTCAGTTGGACAGGAACGACGAAGCCATCGCTCTCCTGGATAAGTATTTGCACGATTACCCCAAAGATGAGGGTGGGCTCGGAGCAAGTGTCCGTGCGATGGTTTTTGCGAAAACTGGTAAAAAAGTTGAAGCGGAAGAGTCGATTGCCCGAGCGGTTGAGATCGGAAAGAACTTTGGGCACTTCCATCATACGGCTTATAACATTGCTTCAGCCTATGCAATGATGAACAATCCGGAGCAGGCCGTTAAATGGTTACAGATCGCGGCCGACGATGGATTTCCTTGTTATCCGCTGTTTGCGAACGATCATAATTTAAAGAATCTACGCAACGATCAGCGGTTTACCACATTCATGACGAAGCTGAAGCAGCAGTGGGAGCGTTACAAGGCTAATTTGTGATTCCTTTATTGAAGGGGTTTTGCCCGAACTAAAACAGGAAGACGTATCAGTGAACTATTTGTATCCGTCCTGTGTAAGCAGGAATTAACGGCGTCCACCATGCCAGCCACTCTTTAGCCAACTCTGAATTATTAAGTGGTGATCCCGCCTTCGTGCCTTTTAGTCGTACATTGTTAATGTAGCCAAACAAAAACTCATCGGTGATCTTCTCGCTGCGAACGTAGAGTTGCCGATTCGGGGTGCTCAAACGAGCGGCGGCGAGTCCAAGACTCTTTCGCACAAGTGAATCATTTGTTCTCAGCATAGGTGACAATAGCAGTGCAAGGTCATCGACGCTTAGCTGGTCCGGTCGTTCGCTGGCCATTTCCAGACCGCGAGATCCCCGCTCGCGCACACTAGCATCCGGGTCGTTTAGCAGGCGATCCAAAGCAATAAGCGCAACCCCTCTCGTCTTCCAGCCAATGAATGCGTGCAAAATGAGCATACGGACACGAGGATTGTCATCGGTATTGAGCATTTCATGATAGCGATCGAAGAGATCTCGCTTTTTCTCAGCTAAGCGCGCACCCATTTCAACCCCCCTGGCTCTTAGTGTCGGATCTTTCTGCTCAAGTAAGTCAATGACTGTGCGCTCAAGCAAAGCCTCATCAACGACAAGAAACGCCATGCCTACAAGGTGATATGAAATGTAATCGTCCTTTGCTAGCTCTTCCAGGATCTCTAAGTAGCGCTTCGACTTGTCTCGAGGAGGGGCTGTTTCGAAGTAGTAGTGAATCGATCGAACGATGCCTAATTTGAGACCGATTGCCTCAGTTTTCCAGTAGCCGTTTTCCTGAAGGTCTGGAAACCCGGCTTTGGCCCACGCCACCAATTCATCTAATGGAGTGCCCGTGCCTGATTCAACAAGGTGGCTTTTGATGATCCTAACCGGATCTGGGCCGACCATTTGTTTGTTTAGATAATTTTCCAGGCCATCAAATCGCGATGACTCCTGGGCCCGGACAACTAAGGCTGCGCAAGCAAAAATCATCATTACGCGTAGAAGCTTGAATACTCGTCTACTTCCGTTTAGCGAAAAACTATTCATAACAGGAAATCCATTAAGACTCATGAACTCGTGTTCAATGAGCGATTTTTGCAAAATTTCTCTGCTAGTTATGCGAGTTATTGTCCTGGCGTGTGCCTTTTACTGCAAGGAGGTCGAATTGGATTAGTGGAAGCCTTCTAAGAGAACCGTCCCTAGTCCTTAATTGTTAGTTTGGTTGAAATCTGTAAGCAATACAACTTGTCGGGTCCATTGCCCCCTTGCAACAGCCAATCTGTAGCCATCAAACGACCATGCAAAGCTGAAGATGAGATCAGCGTTGAAGTGAGTCAGTTGTCTGATCGGTCCGCCGTTAACTGGAATTCCATAAATGTTAGATACGTGCCGTTTGCTGTCCGGATATGTTAGCAATCCCCCATCAGGAGTCCATCGTGCCACGTTGGGGAAACCGAGATACTCGTTATCAGGAGAGAGATTCATTGCCTTGCCCTTGCCTGTCCCTGTAGATGGGATAACTCGTAAAACGCTTCCACTGTCCTCTTCAGAAAAGAATGCGAGTAATTTACCGTCAGGAGATATGGAGGGTGCTAAAGCATTCTGATCACTAATTTCAACGACGTCGCCACCGTTGATTGACACACGACATATGGTTGGTTGCGACGATGATCCCAATCGTCTGAAAAAAATCCATTGGCCATCAGGTGAGCAAGCAGGATTGGTCATTACTCCACCGGAAGCAAGGAGTGTCGGCTCACTCGCGTCAATGTTCATGCGCCAGATTCCCCACACGCCGCCTCTATACGCGCTAAAGACGATGTATCGTCCATCAGGAGCGACCGCAGGGTTGGAATTCATGCCATCAAAGGTGAGCTGTTTTCTGTTCTGGCCATCGGCATTCATAATCCATAAGGCTTTATCGCCGCTGGCGCCGGTCATGTTATAGCTGTCTCGCGAAATAGTAGCGAAGACCACACGGCCGTCAGTTGTCCAAGAGATTCCTCCCACGCCGTCCTTTCCGCCGTACGTTATCTGCTGCGCTTTGGAAGTATCCCCATTTTTTACTATCCAGATATTCGACTTAAGATCATCCACCTCCGCGATTAGCTTTCTTGAATCCGCCGTGATGCCTAGATACGAGTAGCTGTTCAGGTCATTAGTTAATCGGCGCACCTCGCCACCAGGGTAGGAAATCTCGTAAATCTGAAACGGGTCACCTGCATGTTCTCTTCCGGTAATGAGCATACCGCTTCCATCAGGTAACCAGATTGCAAACCCCACATCCATCCATTTACTTGTGGTGAGCGGTCGTTCCGGTCCACCTTCTGCGGGTACTGCCATTACTGTGTTGTAGAAACCGTCTGGACCACTGTTACGGACACAATAGGTAAGAAGACTTGCGTCCGGGGACCAGCTCGGGAGCCATGTCATCCGTGGCCATTTCTGTTCCGAAACGATCCGTTCGCCTGTACCGTCTGCGTTGGTGATTCTTACTTGGTATTTTTGTCCTGGCAAATCGACCCGAATGAGCACGAAACGTTTCTCATCAGGTGAAGGAAAAAAGCCGCTTATGTGAGAAAACAGTTTGTCCGGGGCACCACCATTAACCGGAATCCTATAGATATCACCAAACAGGTACTGTGAGTCGTTATGCGGGTCTCCCCAAACGTAATAGAGATGCTGCCCGTCGCGCGAGAAGGTTACCACGCTAAAGCGACCACCATCGGCCGGCACAAGTTGGCGTGAGTGTCCGGTCGCAATTTCTTTGATCCAAAGACTCTCTTGCATGTTGGCATCGTTAGCAGTGTAACCAACCAGCAGACCATCCGGTGAGATACCGGGAGCCCAGGTACCGCCACTGGTAACAGCGGCCAACTTAATCTGTTGTGGCAATGGAGATGTTGGAATCGACGTCTTAATTTGTTGAAATGTTTTCTGGGCGTCAGTCGTTGCACGCCATCGATAACCAAGTGTTACGAAAACCAAGACGACCGCGAACGCAACTCCTAAGGTCACGAACTTTTTCCGGATCGTCGACTTCATTCTTCTTTCGACGAGTACGTGGTGGGCTAAGGGATCGAAACTTTCCCGAGACGCCAATTCACTACTCGATTGCGGGCTGCAAAACCGAAGGTCGTGCAACAAAGCCGTCACCGTCTGATAACGAGAGTCGTTATTCTTATTAAGAGCCTTTCGAAGAATTTCCTTAAGTGCAGAGGAGAGGTGTCGATCATCTTCGGCCAGTCGCGAAGGTTTAGTCCCACGAACCCGTTCCAGAATTTCGGATGCACTATTGCCAGTGAACGGAGGTTCACCGCACAACATTTCATAGAGTACGACCCCTAAACTCCAAATATCGCTTCTGGCATCGGCCTTTGCTCCAACGGCTTGTTCGGGAGACATGTAACGAGGAGTACCACGAATAACGGTTGAACTGGTTTCATTTAGATAGTGCTGGGAATTCTCTGGGGCTTGTAAAGATCTGACTTCGATCTTAGCGAGTCCAAAATCCAAAACCTTTACGTAGCCATCAAACCTGACCATCAGATTTTCTGGTTTGATGTCACTGTGAAAAACGCCCACCGCATGGGCTGCCGCGATTCCTTCCGCGGATTGACGCAAGAGATCCACCGCCTGTTCAACCTTCAATGGCCCGGAGTTAATGAGTTCGCGTAGGGTGACTCCCTCGACGTGTTCCATCGCAATAAAGTGATGGCCCTCAAACTCTCCGACTTCGTAGATATGTGCGATGTTGGGATGAGATATGGCGGAAGCAGCACGAGCCTCAATCCGGAACTGAGTTATCCATTCGGAGTCGTCGCACAAGAAGCGTGGCAACAGTTTCAAGGCAATTTGGCGACCTAGTCGCTCATCACGAGCAACATAAACATCGCCCATTCCTCCCTGACCGATTCGGCCGAGGATGGTATAAGGGCCAATAATTTCGCCCGCCTGTAGCTCACCACGTAGCGCTGAGTAAAGTTTCAAACCGGCGTTCAGTTGTACGCTCTCGAGAAATTCCCCTGGTTGTTCAAAAGAAGCGATCAAGGACTCTACTTCTTGTTGCAGTTGTGTGTCTCCACCGCACGCACGAGTGATGTAGGCGTGCCGCTCAGTTATTTCGCACTTCAGCGCGGCGTGAAAAATGTCTTCAATTTGTGTCCAGCGTTGAGTGTTCATTGCGCTCACAGAGCAATACAGAATCAATACCTAGGCGACAAATAAGAAGGGAAGTGAACTCTTGGTAGGAACCTAATTCCTAATATCTTGTCGAAAGAGCTTGTTGCGGCTCAACCTCTCGACGTAGCCACGCTTTGGCCATGGTCCAATGCCGTCTCACCGAAACGACACTGATTGCGAGGACTTCTGCGATTTCCTCCATCGTTAGTCCGCCAAAGTATCGCATCTCGACTATTCTGCTCTTCTGTATGTCAATCTCGGCTAACTTCCTAAGCGCCTGATCAAGGGCAATCAAATCCGTGGACGGCTCGTCCGAGCTGATGTTTGCATCCGATAGCGCTACGTGTTGCGCAGTCCCACCACGTTTAGCCCGTTGCTGAGTCTTTGCGTGGTCAAGCAAGATGCGGCGCATTAACGTCGCAGCTATTGCAAAGAAGTGCGCTCGATTCTGCCACTTAACACCTTTTTGATTAATCAACTTGAGATATGCCTCATTGACCAGGGCAGAGGTTTGGAGAGTGTGTCCCGGATTCTCTCTCTTCATGTGGTAATGGGCAATACGATGCAGTTCTCTATCAACAATGGGCATTAGCCGGTCGAGGGCAGTTTCATCTCCGTTGCTCCAGTCGATCAGCAACTGAGTCACTCCCGCAGTTGAAGATTCTTTCATACCGTTTGTCAGTGAGATAAACAGTGCTCCGATCAAGCGCGGACGAGCGCAATCGGTTTCTTATAGCGAATGTTTTCGACGGACTCTACGAGAAAGCTTAAAAGAAGGGCGAGAATCCTGCAGTAAAGCTTCGAGGCCTGAAAGCATACCAAAAGAATAATTCACGCAACAATAGCAACAAGGGGTGCGCATTTTTACCTAGATGGTTCTCTGGCCTCCGGGCTCAAGTCTTTGTGTGCTTCAGCGGATTAGACGAGGGTTTAAACGAAATCTTGATCAGTTCCATCGGAAAACGTCGCGTAGTCCCATAGAGGGACCAAAAGATCAATACAACCTTGCACTGTGAGTCCGTCGCAGTGCCTTTCCCGACTAAGGAGAAACTATGGTCGACGACTTTATTGTTATTTCCAAAAATAGATTGGAACAGTTCAAGTGGCTATTCCGACTAATTGCATTAGGTCATTTGACAAACCTGATCATTAATCAGGGTACTCTTTGCGTTGCGATCCTAGTGCTATGTGCAACTGGGGCTCTTGCTCAAGGCAGCGGTAGTTTGAAAGTAACTTCCTATCCATCTGGGGCGAATGTGACAGTAGACGGGATCCCTACTAACAAAACTACTCCAATGTCGATAAGCCTTTCGGTCGGCGAACATGTTGTTACCGTTGCTGTTCCTGGTTCAGGTTGGAATCCTGATACTCGACCAGTAACAATCGTGTCCGGAAATAACGATCTGAGCGTTACTCTGTTGCCAATCGTAACCACTGGACCGCAGGGTCCTGCTGGTCCGCAAGGTCCTGCCGGACCAGCTGGTCCTCAAGGTGAGGCTGGCACAACTGGACCGCAGGGTCCTGCTGGTCCGCAAGGTCCTGCCGGACCAGCTGGTCCTCAAGGTGAGGCTGGCACAACTGGCCCTCAAGGTCCTGCTGGTCCGCAAGGTCCCGCCGGACTCGCTGGTGCTCAAGGTGAAACTGGTGCCACTGGTGCTCAAGGTCCTGCCGGACCACAGGGTCAGACTGGAGCTACTGGAGCACAGGGCCCAACGGGCCCGCAAGGACCGGCAGGCGCTTCACCATGGACTCTCAATGGGTCAAGTGCTGTTTACACCCAGGGAAATGTCGGCGTTGGCACCTCGAATCCTCTGCACCGCTTTCACGTAGATGGTGTAATGCAGGGTGCGCCTGATTACCTTGCGGAAATTAGCGGTACGGGAGGAGGCCAGCTTCTCCGCGTTAGATCAAACGATCAGTGGGCCGCCAATGTCGTGCTTAGCGCTAATAATCGCGACTATGTACTTCAGTCAATGGGTACCGGCGACCCATCGCAGAGCGGTCATTTTCGTATCTTCGACAAGACGGCTGACGCCACCCGGTTTTCTATCTTGCCGTCAGGCAATGTCGGTGTCGGAACCATAACTCCAACATCGAAATTGACGGTCGCCGGCACGGTAGAGGCAAGTGGTGGAATCAAATTCGGGGATGGAACGGTACAAAACACGGCGCAGTTAGTCGGTCCACAAGGTCCACAGGGTCAGCCGGGGGCTACTGGAGCTCAAGGCCCAATGGGCCCGCAAGGACCGGCAGGCGCTTCAGCCTTTACTCTCAATGGATCAAATGCCATCTATACGCAAGGCAACGTCGGCATCGGTACCTCCTCGCCAACCACCCGTCTGCATGTCTTTGGTCAAAATAATGGAGGAGTGAACGACTACGTGGCGCAAATCACTGGATCAGGTGGAGGCGAGCTGCTCGTGCTCAAGGAGCTCGACGTGTGGGGAGCAAACATAGTCCTGAGCAGCAACATGCGCGACTGGGTGACGCAGTCGCTCGGTTCCGGCGATCCTGGCCAGATGGGCAACTTTCGGATCCACGACAAGACGGCTGGTGCCACAAGGTTTTCGATCACACCTTCAGGTAACGTTGGCATCGGCACAGTGTCTCCACAACAGACGCTACATGTGGTTGGTACTACGCTTCTTTCCGGACCTGGAGATCTAATCGCCAATGGAGGAATCAAGGTCATGACGCTGGGCTCTGGCGGCAACACTTCGCTGTGTCTAAACGGCTTTGGTCAGATTTCGGAGTGTTCATCAAGTCTTCGCTACAAAGCTAATCCAGCGATGTTTTCAAGGGGACTCGACTTGATCACCAAACTTCGTCCAATCAGCTTCACATGGAAACAAGATGGCAAGCGCGATATAGGGTTGGGAGCTGAAGATGTGGAACAGATTGAACCGCTCTTAGTGAACTACAACTCGAGTGGTCAGGTTGAAGGTGTCAAATATGACCGGATCAATCTGGTACTGATCAATGCAATCAAGCAACAACAAGAGCAAATAAATCTGCTTACACAGCAGAATGCGGCAATGGCTTCACGACTCAAGGCAGTCGAGCGTCGAACTAGACACAGGCGAGTTCGCTGATCGTATAACTCGGAAGCCGCCGTCATGAAATTCATTCACCTCGGCGGCTTTCATCTCCTTCACTAAAGCGAGACACGACAGGACAAATCTTGGATCTCTTACTGAGTCAACCCTACTAATTTGTACCATGTGGACATCGCCTGGAAGTGGTCCACATGATCCTGTGCCGAGTTGCCCGCATAACCACGCAGATGAAAACCTCCAGCATCAACCAAGCTCAGTTGCTGCATTCCAATTGGTCCGGTCTGTAAAATTGGGAGCCGCGCTAGTTTTAATTGTGCCAACAAGTAATCACCACACTCTGTCGTACTCGCATATGCTCCCGGAAAGATCTCAGAATGAGTGAATACAAAATTTTTTCTTGAGGCAATTGCTTCTCGGGCGAAGCTGACAAACGAATCCATGTCAGTCGCATTGATCGCGCCACCATCTGCCAACAGTTTTCCTTCCGGTGAATAACTGGCGTGCATTCCATCAAGGAGCAGCACGTTGTTTACCAATTTGAATGAATCGGGATTCCGAAGTATTTGCCGCACAGCTCCGTAGCCCGCCGAAAACCCAATGAGTGTGATTGAAGCCCAACCTCGTTTTAACCGAAGTTCGCTACTTGCCTCATCTAAAAGATTTTTGAATACCTCAACTTGCTCAAAAGGACGACGATACACGCTTGACCCATTTCCAATTTGAACAGTAATCAAAGCAGCTCGGCGCAAGTAGTGAGCGATGTGGTACTCGACTAACCATGGCGCACCGTGAAAGTGAATCACCAGCGACACTGGCTTGGCTGGATTAATGCGAGAAGTAACAAACAGACGAGCGCCTTGCAGTGACTTCAGATCCATGCGGCGTCCACTGACTTCAGTCTGGGCAATCCGTGGATGTGGCCTGGTGTGATCGAGCATCGGTGAGGGGCTCTGCTGAGACTGCTGCGTAATAAGCAGACTCGACGTGAGTAAGAGCATTAGAAGAAGTTTCATTAGCTCGTAGTTGAAGGTTCGTTTCCCAGTAGACTCAGGTTAGAAAATCGAAGTAAGACATCGATAGGCTTGAGCACGGCCGATCAAGATGTATGGATCAAGGAGTCAGTACCACCTCGCGGTAGCGGGTGGGCCAGATCACGCAGAAAATGTTCAAGGGTCAAACTTGGGCCCACCCGCTACCGCGAGGTGGTACTGACTCCTTGATTTACTGCTCAGTGAATCAAATAAAACGCAGTCTGTCGTGGACGAAACCACTTCATTCCTTCCTTAGTCAAATACGCATCATCCTCCATCATCATTGTTACCTTTTGTCCGCCCCACTCCGAAACAGGAGTGCTTGTGTTGAGTTCGATCGAAGTGTAGGAGCCTTCACGAAACGGTGGTTCCAATGACGAAGATCCAGGAGCAGGCCGACGGAAGTCGATACTTGCTCCGAGTGCGTGTCCCTGGGTTCCAACCGAATGTGAATAGATCATCGCTTCAATACCAAGGTTCTTCATGTCTGCCATGGTCGCGTCATAAACTTCAAATCCTTTCATCCCGGGTTTGATGTGAGTGAACAAGGCATCCTGAAGCCGATTCGTATTTGTGAGGGCCTTCTTCAAACCTTCGGGCGCATCTTTTTCACCCTCACGCAAAACATATCCCATCTTTTGCCAGTCCGTGCTTAAGCCCATGTAGTTCAATCCGCAATCGATATGAATCACATCACCTCGCTGGATCACGTCCGACTCTTCCGCGACGCTAAGGAACTGTTGGGTCTTACCGGTCACTTTGTTGTGTCGCTGAATGCGTAAGTCTGCCTGAAACCAGGTATCCAACCCGGCGTTGTTAATTTGTTGGAGAAACCACCAACGCACATCGCCCACTGTGGTTTTACCAGGCGTGATTACCTCGTTTGAAAATGCACGCTGCGTTAATAGATCTGTAAGTGTTACTGCGGTTCGATAGTGCTCGAGTTCTTCTGGCAATCTTGTGTCCATGTACTCCACGATGAGCGGAGCCGCTGACACGAAGCGAGAGGCGTATTCTTGACCCAGCGTGTCAGTCAAAAACTTGAAGCTGTCGTGTGTGATCCCGTTCGTTGCGCCGCGAGTTCCACCCATGTTGAGCGCGATGGTTTTGGGTTTTCGTTCTTCCACGACACGACGCAGGGTTGCGGCGATCTCGCTGCCGGGAGGATTCAGGATTTCATAGAAATACTTGAGGTGTTCTTCCGGATAACGCACCAGGGCTAGACGATCAAGCTTGTCACCGCCGCGATCAGCAAAAATGAAGAAGTCGCGCCTGCCGACGTAGGGAAGTGGGGGTGCGATATACGCCGTGACTGGATCGGAGTGAAACTCTTCGTTAGTGACGATCCACATATCGATCTTTTGTTGCCTCATCATCGGTAACAACATGGTGTCGAGGCGTTTCTTGAGCCACTGTTCGCGGACTAGTTGCTGTTCGCGGACTGAGAGGAGTTTCGGAAGGGGTTCAGCGGACTTGCGAGTTTGTGAATAAGACGAAATCGAACAGAGGACGATGACTAGAATAGCTCTTAGTGTAGGTTTCATGTTTTTCTCTGTGCCTTTGTGTCTCTATGTCTCCGTGTGGGAAAATTAGCTTCGCTTATCAGGCCTCTTTTAACACAGCGGCGCAGAGGCACAGAGACACAGAGAATTATTTAACATTCGCGCGAAGTTGATCATAAACGACTGCCAACTCATCGATCTGCGATTCATAGTCGTGAAGGTTAATCGTACCCGCGAAGGCTCCAGCGACTTTGTCGTCCAACAGATCCACAAGAGTTACCCATTGTTTCCACGCTCCCAGCTTGTGTAACTTGCCATCATACATTTTGTCGAATTCGTCGATTACATAATGTTGCGTTCGGTTAATAGTAAACTTTCCAGACTCATCGGCGGCAAATACGGCGAATGGCACGATCATGTCTTGAGTTAAGGGATTGAGTGTTACTCGTTCGCCAAACCACACTCGACCTTTCATCCATTCTTCCGTTCCAA
>JBKPQV010000185.1:0-9648 GCA_046734235.1 Acidobacteriota bacterium | reverse complement strand
TCCCAGGACCAGTGCTCCTGTTGGTTCGCAGTGGGTTACTAAAGGCATGACAATTTCATCCACAGATTACGCTGATTAGAAGATCAGAGAATTTCAAGTAAGAAATCGGGGCAATCGGTGGATGCTAACGCAGTGCTTTTGACTTGAGTGTCTGAGTTATTATGTCCAGGTAGGGTGAAACCTATTTCAGGCCCTCGATCAGTACTGCTTCGTGAATGAATTCGCCTCGAATAAAAGCAAGGCTGCCGTCGGCAGGGGAAAGTGCAAGATCTGCAATTTCGTCGTCTCCCAAATTTGCTACTTGTTGCGGAGGATTAGAGCCGGGGAACGATTGAAGCCACAGTAGACTCTCCGAGCCTTTGACGGTGATGTAATAAAAACTTTTGTTGTCCGGTAACCAGGCTATTCGCCCTTGTTGAAATGAAGTGTTCGGTAAGTTAAACGTTTGTATCACCGCACCGGTATCAAGCCCCATAACACCGATCTTGAGACGTTTGGTTTCATCGCGAAAAAAGTAAGCGACTAACTTCCCATCGTTGGAAATCGCAGGCGCCGATATCTTTACTTTGGAGACTTCCGTCTCATCGTTGCCTGTTGTGGAAACGCGCCACAACGTTTGATGTAGTGGCGATTCGAAATAGACCAATCTTCCATCGGCAGTAATATACTTTGGATGTCCTCCCTCACGCGTTGTGATTTGAACTTGACTGCTACCGTCGGCGTTCATTCGCCATACCTGAGAGCTACCGCTGCGCGTTGACATAAAAAAAATGTACCGACCGTCTGGCGACAGTCGTGGATATACATCGCTAAAAGGACTATTTGTTAATTGCCGTCGCTCACCGCCATCACTATTGATCATCCAAATGTCGCCATCATTTCCTTCGTACACAATCTTCCCATTTGGACCAACGGAAACTCCTACGCGTGCCACGGCCAGGTCCCAGGCTTTGCTTAGGTCGTCAATTCTTCCGGTGAATAAATGGAAGTTGTTGCTCGTGTAGGTGGCGAGTAGTTTATCAGCGGCGTTGTTTAAGCTGAGAGTTATGTAATCAATCGAGTCTTTTGTTAGAGTTCGAACTTCTCCTGTCAGGGTGGAAACGTACCAAATCCTCAACCTTCCGTCGTGAGTTTCTTTCGCAGTCAGAAGCAATTCTGTCCCGCTTGGTAACCACTTCATACTGGTGACAATGAAAAATGTTTTCTGCGAAACCTGGCGTTCCACGCCGGTGGGAAGATCAAGGACCATTACACGAAAATTGCTGCCCCCGTTCGAAGACTCCCCAGAGCCGAAGGCTATCGAGCGACCATCTGGTGAATATTGAACGGCTGATAGGCGAATCGGACGCTGTCGAGTCAAAAGTTTTCGTTCATTCTTGCCATTTGAATCAATAAGCATCAGCGAACAGAAATCGTCGTTCTGGTATCGGCAACGAATGAATGAAATGTCCTTGTCGTCGGGAGAGAGGCTTACAGTTCCTTCTGTTTCTTGAGTAATTTTCAGTGGGATTCCGCCGAAGGTTGCAACTCTATATAACTCCGAGACTGGTGGATCGACCAGGGCGTGACGAACAAAGTAGAGCGCATTGCCGTCGTGGGAAGTGGCCATTCCCAAGTATCGATCATCAGTCGGTGGAACAATTTGAATGTTTTCCGATGTCTCAAGCTGTCGCAACCAAAGACTCTGCTTGCCCTGAGTCTCGACCGTGTAAGCGACATACTTACCGTCAGGTGTGATCACGGCACGGACAAAACCGCTACTCGCAAACTTTTCTGACTTGAAGGGTGTGTTGAGCAAAGGGACCGATGACCCGGCAAGTTGCGGACGGCTTTTGACAAACCATGTCGCGAATACAACTGCGGCCACAAACAGCACCGAGGTCGCCAATACTACTGGTACTACCGGCAAGTAGCGTTTCTTTAGTGCAGGTCTGACTTCAGAGGTTGTTAGTTTTTCTGACTCGACAGTTGCGGCGTTGTTAGATTCTGTCTTTTGGTTAGTATCCCTGACTTCTGCAATGAATCGATATCCACGTTTGGCAACCGTTTCGATGAAGCGAGGCTCTCGAGCATTGTCTCCAAGGATCTTTCGCACCTGCTGGATGTTAAAGGTGAGATTCGATTCTTCTACAAAACTATTGGGCCAGAGTTGTTTGATCAACTCCTCTTTCTCAACGAGCCGTCCATTGTTATCAACAAGGATAAGCAGCGTATCGAAGACTTTAGGTGTTAGAGATAACGGTCTACCATTTCGCAGTAAGACTTTTTGATCGCAGTCAACGGTGAATTCGCCGAACTGATAACAATGTTCACTTACAACTGGCATCTGGGCTGCATACAACTTTCTTAGAACTTTCTCGCCGATTTCTTAGGACTTTTTCAAAGCCTCGTAGGTAAGCTCCGAGGCAAGTTAGCCAAGTTAGCCAACTGGGATTGTGATTGCGCCCGATTCTAGCACCAAAACCCGGGTGAAGAAATGCACCTGTGTCTGGCCTCGACATGAAAAGTGCCTGGTTCGTGTTAATTCGTGTGACTTCGTGGATCGTCTTAAGTTTCTCGAATCGACAAACAATCCACGAAGTCACACGAGTTACACGCGAAGCTTGATATCGACGCAATCGACTTCTGCAGCAAAGGCGTTACGGTGAACCATTTCACGAGATGTATTTCTGACATCCGATTGCAGTCACTCCGCATCCGGCTGCTGAGGTTACTCCCAACCTTGGCGATAGTCAGTTTCGCTTGTTCAACTGGTGAATCGGCTGCGTTGCCGGTCAATACATTGGTTAGGGAATACGAAGAATCGAAAGCGGAAGCACGCCGAAAATACGACGGCCGCGAAATCACTGTCCGAGGTTACGCGACGCTAGCACCTACGATGCCTGGAAATGGAGCAGATCAAGGTTCAGTAATGCTGGAGGAGAACGAGACAAAGGAGCGGCGTCACGTAGCTTGTTGGTTTAGTAAGGATCAGTCTGAGCATTTCTCTCAGGTTAGAGGCAATCAGTATTTGACGGTCAAAGGCGTTTTCAATGGTGAAGCAGACGCAGAATTGAAGTTCTGCAAACTGATCAGGATTGAATGAAGAGAGGAAAAAATGAGCCGCACCAAATTCACGATTCTTGTAGTTACGTTAACTCTAGTTGGCCTGGTTGTCGCTTCCAGTCAAACGCGTCGACCAGCGGAAGTAGCCCAAACAGGAGCGTCGACTGCTCAGCTACAACAGGCACGGTTGGAAAAGGTTATGACGACGCAGCAGAGTGTGAATCGTTATTTCCACAGCGAAGTCATGCCTAAGCTAAAAGATTGCTGGAACAGTTTGCGGGGAAGTGGCTCTGTCGAACTTGACCACGAGTACAAGAAAGGCGCGGACGGGAGGTGGAGACCAGCCGGTCTCGTGGTTAGCAAATCAACATTGCCAAAAGGTCAGGAAACAATCGCGGTTCGCTGCATGCAAGTCGCCGCAGGAGGAACCTCGTTTCCTGCAGAAGGAACGGACGGCGCCATTACTAGTTATGTGATCAAATGGAAGTGGCCAGTTCCATTTCCGGCAAACGCTGGCCAGCTTACAAACGCAATGTTCGCCAGAGTAAATAATGGCGGCGGCGGGGGCGGAGGCTGCGATGGCCAAGGTACCGCCGCGAAATGCTACACGTGCAGCAAAGATGGACGCGATTGCGAAAAGGTCTGTGTCGGCTATTCGGAGTGCAAAGTAAGTTTCCCTGGAAGGCTCTGTACCGCGCAAGGAAAATGCGCCTCTGGTGGTCCATTTGGACTGGCGGGTGGTGGGATTATTTATTGATCGCATCCTCTTGAAAGGCAGGAAATCGCGCATGCGACGAATCATATTTATCGCGACCGTTGTAACTTTCGTACAGGGCGTGGGTGGCTTTCAACAAGTGCCTCAAACATCCACTGCCATAACGACACTTCGCTCAATTCGGGTTAATGCCCAAACCATCAGCGCTCTCCCTAAAGGTAAGAAATACGTGGTGGACTTGACTCAACGTGGCGTCCGTTATGAGTTCGATGCCAAGAGCCGAGTGGATTTCACACGAGTGATGGTCAAAACCGCTCAAGGCGAAGTTCCGATTGGAACCTACTTGAAAAAAGTGCCTTTCAAAAGCGCGTTGACGGGTTTCAAGTACACTTCTCAACCCTTCTCCATTGGCACCAAGCCAGCGACAGCGACTCTGAACCCCAACACTGACAACCGGCCAAACGTCACCACCACTACCAATTTTAAATGTGACAAGTACAACTGCTCGTGTGTAGGAATGTGGGACTGTATGGATCTGATTTACGGCACCTCGCTCTGTGCTGGTGAAGATTCGATTTTCTGTGGCACGCAGCCAGACGGCAAGACGATCTGCTGGTGCGTTAGAGCGTAATTGTACTGGGGGTAGAAAGACCCTGTCCTGTTGTAGCGGTGAATATTGGAAGGAGTTCGTATGAGTAAGTCAATCACGAACGGCAAGCGTAGCAGACGTTATGCAGCTGTGCTCAGAATTCGTTTTTATTTGTCGCGAGTAGTTCTCTCAGTAGTGACGCTTTCTTTTGTCTCGGGGCTAACGTTCGCTCAACAAGCACCGCCGCCGCTTGGCCCGCCAACCTACCGTTCCGAGAAAGTTCAACTGGGAGTCGGTCTCTTGAGCGGCTTCGTGAAAACCAAGGTCGCCGAGATTGTCATTGACGCAAATAAAAAGATCAGTCAGCAAACCAAGCGTGTGATGGTTGAAGCGATGCCGCTGAAGGTGTTTTCGCCAATGCGCGTCGCTACGCTGAACACAAACCGACCTAATCAATACTATGTAAGACTGCCAATGGGCATTTCGGTTAGAGTCAAAATCCCACTTACCACTGACCGCACAATCTTCATTCCCTTTGATTTGAACTTATCTTGCGAAGGCTGGCAGACGGGCAACGGCACTGTTCAGATTGTTGGACAGACTGGACCACCCAGTATCGAAGGTGGAAACATCATCGAAGACGTACTTATGGTCAAGGACGTAATTAATAACCTGATCCGGAGTAAGCTTACATTGCCAGGCGCCATTAGGTTCGCGTTGCCTAACTCTTCTTGCGTAACTATTGGCGCCTCACGAAGCCAATCTGTTGGCGATCCATTCGCCTTCATCGCTTACGATCCAGCCTCACGTTTTGGATCGATTGCCGACCGGGCTGCGCAATCTGTCGAAGTAACATTTAAGAAATTAAAGAGACTTAGAGCCCGAAACAATGACGTGATCCTTTATCAGCCTATTGAGAGAATTCTGTTGGAGACTCACGCCAACTTTGTGCTCAACCAATCTACTCTACTTGTAATGCGTGAAGACGACGAACTCGATCTGACACTGCCCCCAGCAGTGGTTAAAGCTCCTGGAGATCTGTTGGTCATCATCGCCAACATTCAGCATCAGCCAACAAGCACGCCCGAGGATAGCGCCTTTGTAGCCTCAACGCGGTCTGCAAACTTTTCCCCCGGCGTACACACACTTCAAATCACCAAAACCTTTACCAAACCGCCGGGGCCGGGGCAAACAAAGCCGGTCCAATTGAAGTTACCTGCTTACGAACTTACTTACGAGGTGCGCTATACGCCATCCGCCATTCGGCTTCAATAAGGGTCGGCGAGAGCAATACGGAACAGGAGCGCAGCGACTGTGCGCACAAGAACAAAGATTCAAGGTTAATGCGCTTCCGGCTCGCACAGCCGCTGCGAACGAGAGGAGATTTGTTATGAGAAGACTTTGTTTGGTTGCTGCAGGTACTTTGATCTTGAGCACGCTGCTCTCCACCTACAGTCAGTCGCCCGCGCCAAGCCCTCAAACGAGAGAAACATTGACCCGAAATGATCAAAGCCAGCCGGCAAAGGCTAAGAAGGTGCTGGTAAAAGGGCTGCCTAAAAAAGTAGAGGGTATCGTGCTTGAGAAGGGCGTGTTCAGGATAAAGCCCGGCTATAAGTTCATACCGCAAACTGACAACACAGTCGCGGTTGGTTTGAAGATAGGGGGTCGCCTTACCGGCAATTTTGATTGTTCCTGTTCGAAGGACAGAGCAGGATGGTGCAGCATTACAACTAGTGGTGGAAGTTTAAGCTGCGTTAAGAGTAAGACGTACCCTTGTAGCGGCGAGTGCCAGTTAACAACCACGATCAATGGTACGGCGACGAGACTGGCCATTTTTTGAACGCAAGCGCATAGGAGTAACCGTTATGATCAGGAATAACTTTCGCGCCGTCTTAGTCGGAGCACTCGCTTTGATCAGCCTGCCCGTCGTCTCGTCGGCCGCTCCGACCGCCGCCAAGCAATGGAGCGTCGACAACACAAACCAGATTAGCTACGAAACGGATTATGTGCTGTTTAACATGGGCAGCCAGCTTGGTTATGAGAACCGCACGTTCGGAGTTGACCTTGAACGGGGGGCCCGAGGCGGGTTTTTCGCGTTTTTGCGTCAGGCTCCGCCTGGAAAACGTGACCGTCGGTTGGGTCCGATCGGCGAGAACGATAAAGTCGCGATCTTCAACACCAAAACGCTGCGTTATCTAATGTTCTATGCCCGCGGCGACTCGAAGGCTGAGCTTGAGTGGACCAACACGCCGGTTTATGAATGGCAGATTCAAGACCAGTCGGCGTCTGGTGGTCGCGTTCACTTCGCACTCTTTAACACCCGAGTGAAAAAATACCTGGTATATAAGGTCCAGAACTACGGAATCAACCTGGGTTGGCTCAAC
The DNA here is from genome assembly GCA_046734235.1 of Acidobacteriota bacterium. Classification (GTDB taxonomy): domain Bacteria; phylum Acidobacteriota; class Blastocatellia; order Pyrinomonadales; family Pyrinomonadaceae; genus PSRF01. Next base: position 2,915 of record JBKPQV010000185.1, on the reverse strand, counting down.
CAGACGCCTCCTCAACCGCAATCGTTTAGTGTCGCAATGACAGCGCAGCAGATCACTAATGGTTGGGTACCCTACCTCGGCATTTTCGGCCAGAACTTAAAAGGCAATGTGATTAGCGTGCAGAACGCGAGCCAGAAAGCAACGCTAATGTTCGTGAAGCCGGGCCAATCGACCATTAACTGCTCAGATCCAAATGCGACAGTGCGCGTCGCTCCCCGCGCAATGATGACTGCTGATCAGCTGAAGCTTCTCTACGGATCGGCGACGCCGCGACCGCCGATCAATTTTCTCGCCTGCATTACAACGCCACCTGCGCCGTCGATGACGCCGTCGATTACCGTCACGTTCTTAAACATTACCTTTAAGTTGGATAACTGATTTGGAATTTGGTAACAGCATCATCCACGGATTGTGCAGACACACCACTGTGACACTGGAACAAAGTTAGACCTCAACCAGAGAATCTCAGATCCCAGATTTGAGATCTCACAGTCATTGATTAAGATCGAAAGTGTGAAATTTCAAATCTGAGATCTGAGATTCTGCTTTCCGTCAGGTGGCATTGTGAGCCAGGTTAGCGGGGGCAAGCCACCCTTCCCGACTTGTTCTTTCCAAGAAAAGACTCCACTGATCAACCTTAAGCGCCCGTATCTAATCTTAAGGTTTGTATTTCGCTTGTGCCCCGATTTCACGGCGATTGAATATGTCGAGGCCAATGGTCAGCTCCATACCAAACGATCTCTGAATCAGAAAATCCTTATTCACCTTGTTTTGGAAAATCAACAGCTCCAGCTTGGGACCAATTGAAACGGACGGCCAAAGCGGGAAACTGATTTTGTGTTTTTGTCTGTCAAGAAAACGCGTGTCAATGTTTGTGTCACGATGAAAATTCACAAAGAAGAAGTTAGCTTCATCCTCGAATTCATATTTGAGTTTTGCTTTACCGAAAGGAAGCACAATCGGAATTGACAAATATCCTTTCCAGTAAGCGCCAGCGCGGTTACTATCCTGCAAGATTGCGCTGCCAACGGACGCAGCCGTGATCGTAGGGGTTGTCCCTCCGCTTTTATCAGCAATACACTTAGTAATCGGTATGGCCGGGTCTGCTGCGCACTCTGCGGTAACTACCCCGTTTGTCTCGAATCGAAATCCGCGCAAGACATCTTTCTCTTTGCCAGCCTGAAACCCAATCTCGAAAGAGTTTTTCCTGTTTTCCCACCGCACCCCAAGCCTCGGTAAGAGCTGTAGGTTTCGATTGTAGTTGACTCTCAATTTGTCGCTATTGGCGTTGTTCAATGTTAATACCGTGAATGGACGCTGCAGAGGCGTCTCGATGTGCATTGAGATGATTGCGCCAACATTCACGGTAGCGCGTCCCGGCCTTCGCCAAAAAATGAATCCTGGATCCCAAAAAACTCTATTAGCTTCCTGGCTGATGTCTAACTCAGTCGGGTGCTCGCCGGTAGCTACTCGTTTATATTCAACCCCCCAATCTAAAAACAACTCTCGTGTGTTTGAAGAACGCGACAGTCTGGTGTCAACATCGACGTTCCAAATTTGATTCTCTGTACTGGTTACGGATGAAGTAGCCGGTATTCCCGAGAACTTCTTTTCGATTTCAGCTTTGCTGAGATTGTTGTTGAGACTGCTGAAGGCGACGCTGAATTGTTTTAATGAGAGCGTCCAGATCGGCCGGCGCTGAACGTATTGCTCGACAGCATCGGCGGTGGACAGGGTCATGATATTTGTACCGGCCGATGGCCACTTCAAGGGGGTTGCCTTCCACAGCTTCGTGAAAAACCCAAGATCTCGATACGGTTTGATGCGCTCCGCTTTTGTTGTATCCAGGTAGTCAACTGGTGTGATTGGTCCGAGACAATATTTTAAGGCGTCTCCAGGTGAAAATAACTTTTGGCAAACCAAGCTGCTAATGCCAATCAGTGGCCTATCAAAAGCAGCTGGATGAGTACGAGGATTAAGGGTAGCCTCTACCAATTCGGGATAACCTGTATCACCAGCGCCAAGGTAGTCGGTCGTCGCAACTGCATAGAGCTTACCTTCGTCTAATGGCAACCCGTTAATGACATACTCATTGTCGGCTTTAGTGATTCCAAGTGTCTCCAGTTCCCGACCTTTCTCCGCAGTAGGGGACAACGTGGCCTCACCCTCTGAAGCGTAAGCGTCTGATCTGTCTAACGCTTTTTTTAGATCTCCACCCGGTAAGTACAACAGCGTCAGGAAGTCACCTTTCCAGATAAGCCGATCGAGCATCTGTTGAGTGTTCTCGATTCGCTCGGCGGCGCTTTCCTGGTTCTGTAGAGTTTTGGGTCCATAGAGTGATCGATTTAACAACTTCTTTTCAGTTGGTTCCGGGAGGACGGGAATTTTTTCGTAAAGGTCACGCTTCTGAATAAGTGCTACGTCGGCCTCAGTTGCCTCGCGCATTGCGCACAGGACCAGCAATCTAAGAGAACTTTGTTCATTTCCGTCCTCGTTCGGTTTTGTATCGAAACCCGGCGGCACGCATCCCGGTAAACCTTTGATCCGTTTCCAAAACTCCTTCGCTTGATCTTCTAGCTCTTCAACTTTTTCGCTTGCAACTGCTGAGTTATTTAACGTCCACGCTGGGACTTCATTCTTCGCAGTGAGGTTACCGAAATGCACGTTGCCTTGTCGGGTCGTTGTATCCAAGTATGGAGTTGGCACTGCAACGAAAGGCCTGTGGGTCTCAGGTTCCCACTTAATGGTCGTTTCCAATTCGCTTGTCGCTTGCGCCTGGTCCGCTGCTGAAACAACGACCTGGAATTCTGGAAATCTGGCCGCCAAAGCCCTGGCCTGCGGTGCTGGGGTTTGGGCCAATAATATCCTTAGACCCGCAAACTTCTTTTGCCTGCGAAACTCATAGTAATCAAAAT
>JBKPQV010000184.1:0-5657 GCA_046734235.1 Acidobacteriota bacterium | reverse complement strand
CTCGTCGGCAGCGTCAGATGTGTATAAGAGACAGCCGTTCCGCTACCCGGTGCGCAGGGTAACTCCAGCAGCTATAGCGAACTGAGCCCTGAATCTCGTGTTCGGCGTATATACGGATCACGTGCGTCTGAGTTGGACCAGCTTTGTAGACAGAATCCGGAATTAGCGCAGCCACTATCGAGCGAAGGTGGTATTTCTAGGTCGGAAATCGTTTTTGCCTTCAAAGCAGAGTACGCACAGACCCTGGCAGATTGCTTGCTCCGCAGGACAATGATCGGTCTGAATTGTGATCTGGCGATCGGTACCGATGAAGCTGCAGCTGAAGTCGGAAAGCGTTTCCTGAACTGGAGTGATCAACGAGCAAGAGATGAAGTTGAAGAGTATAGGCGACAGGTTCAAAAAATGCTGGTAACTAAACTAAATGCTTAAGATACCACTGGCTTCAGAAAGTGTGTGAAAGTCTGCGCTGAAGCGAATTTCCAAGTGAGACCCACCGGGCCAAAGGCTAGTGCTGTCTTGACCCTTTCACCTCAACACCTCCTGCACCATCCTACTCAACGACTCCCGCGCGAATCGTTTCTGCAGCATCCGAGCAAGTGGAAAACTCAGTCGAACCAAAGGATGACGAGGCTTGGAAAACGCCAGAATGTCGTACCAAACCGAATCGTCACTCCGGTTCCACTCAATAATAAAACGTTCCTCGCCACACTCAACGTGATCAGGAAGAGTTCCGTACGCAAACCCAAAACGCTTTACCGGCCCATCCTCGTCAATCAGGTAAACAACTTTTGCGGCACTAAGTGACCAGGATCCGAAGGCACGGGCCTTGACTGCAACTATCGACCCCACTTCGAGAGGAACGCCTTCTGGAACAATCGACACCCAACCCAGATCAAAGTGTCGCCAATTTCTTAAAGCTTCCGTCGCTGATCGGAAAGTATGTTCACCGTTGCCCAGTTGAATACGATTGTGATCAAGTTTGAAATCTTTTGGTGGATTGCTGGCAGTGGCGCCAACTGCTGAATAAGTGAATGGTTGCTTGCGCTGACTGGAAATGAAACCCGCAACGGTTTTGGGGGACGGCTCGATTAATTGAAACATTAGTCAATTAGTCCGATGCAGAATGCTCAGTCTTTGCTTTTTGCTTCGCTCGCGGATGATGTCGGTTATATGCAGACCGCAGGTGTACATCTGTCATGTGGGTATAGATTTGGGTAGTGGAAATGTCAGCATGACCAAGCAGTGCCTGGACCGATCGTGAGTCGGCGCCGTGTTGCAATAAGTGAGTAGCAAAAGAATGACGCAAGGTGTGAGGCGAAACGTTCTTTATGCCAACCTGCTTCGCGCGACTCTTGATCATTGACCAGGCAAGCTGGCGTGTAAATGGTTTGCCGCGATAGAGAAATACAGTTGGTGAAGACTGTTTGCCATAGGAAGCTTTTACCGCGGCATATTGCTGTAGCCAGTGGATTGCACTCTTTCCGAGAGGCACGCGACGTTCTTTGCTGCCCTTACCGTGACACACAATCAATCCAGCCATGAGATCGACGTCATTTTGTTTGAGTCCAACCAACTCCGATACTCGAAGTCCCGTTGCATACATGAGTTCAAGAATCGCGCGATCACGAACCCCTTCTTCGTTGGAGACGTCTGGCGCTGAAAGAAGACGGTTGATTTCGTCTTCCGTGAGAAACTTCGGCAGATAGTTGAAGCGCTGTGGTGTGTCGAGGTCTTCAGCTGGATGATGCTGAATGTGTCCATCCAACATCAGAAATTTGTAGAAACCCCGCGCTGCACTCACAGCTCGGGCGACAGACGTTGGTGCCAAGCCGTCGCGTGAAAGACTTGCTATCCACTTTCGCAAATCAGTCCGATCTAGTTCCGCAATCTGCTTCTTATTAATGATTGCCCACTTATTCAAACGCGCGAGGTCACGCGAATAACTTTCAAGAGTATGACGAGCGAGTCCTTTTTCGACTTGGATGAATGCTATGAATTCTTTGAGGAAGTCGCGTTCGGCCATGGCTTGTCAGCCACAGAGTAGCATACGAGAAAAGTGTACGTATCTGAGGATTTCAGATTTCAGATTTCAAATTGCAGATTTGCGGTTGGTTTAACCCAAACGACAAATTTGAAATCTGAAAATCGAAATCTGAAATGCGTTAGCTCACTCGTAACGCAAACACTCAATTGGATCGAGCCGTGAAGCTTTGCGTGCCGGCCAAACTCCGAAGATCAGGCCAACCCCGATCGAGACAGTCAATCCAGAGACCACGGCCCAGGTGGGAATTGAAGCGGGCATACTGGGAATGAGGAAGATGAGTAGCCGGCTGATACCTATCGCTAAAAGCACGCCAAGCAGGCCACCAAGAAAAGTTAACATCATCGCTTCAAACAAGAATTGCCTGACAATGTCTCTGCGTCGAGCTCCAATTGCTTTTCGTACGCCAATTTCTTTTGTGCGCTCAGTGACACTTACAAGCATGATGTTCATCACGCCAATACCGCCAACGAGAAGACCCAAACTTGAAATGGCGATAGCGATCAGTCCAACCATTGCAGTAATGCTGTCAAACTGTTCGATAAATTTGTCCGCTGTCTTGATATCAAAGTTATTTGGATCACCAAACTTCACGTGTCTGCGACGGCGGAGAATCTCTTCGGACTGGGTAAGAGCTTCCGGCACCTGTCCGGATCTGCCCTTTATCACAAAGAGCAGATAGCCTCTGGCAGGGGCAAGTTTCTGAGCGGTACGTAATGGCATGAATACCGCGTTGTCTTCTTCATTCTCACCAAAGAAGCCAGCTTTACGCTTCTCTAGAACACCGATGACTTCGAAGTTATAGCCGCCCATGCGCACCTGTGTCCCGGCGATAGTGTTTTGTCCGGGGAATAGCGCCTCAGCCGCGTTCACACCAATCACGATAACGTTTGCTCGTTGCTGATCATCCAAATCACTAATGAACCGACCCTCTTTTAGATTGACATTGCTGAGGTTGGCGTAATTTGAAGTCACACCTTGCGTATTGCCCCAACGATAGTTTTTGCCCTGGTAAGTAATGTTGTCGTCGAAGGGGCCGCCGCTGTAACCGACATTAGGGGCAACGACTGCTATATCTTCAACCGCTGTTGCTTGCGATTTGATTGATTCTGCATCTGCAATTACCAGCGGCTTCCGCAAACGTTCAGACCGATCCTCACCTGTTCGAGGTCCTGTAGAGAGATGGAACGCGTAGATGTTATTTGTTCCGTATTCTTCAATCATCGAGACGATGCTTTGCCTCATGCCTGTCAGCAATGAAGCAATCACTATCGCAGTCAACACACCGATGACGATTCCCAGGACAGTCAGAAAGCTCCGGAACTTGTGTCCGCGAATGCTATCGAGCGCCATTCCGAGCGTCTCGCGTAATTTGCTCCTGGGGATCTTCGATCCGATTGATCTAAAAATGTACATAACTAATTACATTGCATTAGTAAGGGCAACGATTGGATCCAAACGCGCGCCCTTGAACGCCGGATAAACACCCGCCAGCATGCCAATGATTGTCGAGAAAAAGATTGCCATGAATATGTAACCAATGGTTATGGTCATGGTAATTCCGGCAAGGGAAGTTATGAGCGTGCAAACGCCCCAGGACACCAACAGCCCGATCACTCCTCCAAGCGCACAAAGCAATCCTGATTCGATCAGGAACTGCATCAGTATCTGTCGCCTGGTGGCACCGACGGCTTTACGCAAACCAACCTCAAAGGTTCGTTCCGTAACACTAACGAGCATTATGTTCATTACAACAATGCCGCCAACGAGAAGGGTAATAGCAGTAATCGGAATGACTACTTTGGCAATGCTTCCTGTAAATTCATCAATCTGCTTGTTCAAATCCTCAACATTCACTACGCCAAAGTCGTCTTCTTCATTACCGTTGAGCCGGTGCTTGATCCGCATTTGGATTCGCGCATCTTCGATAGTGGATTGCAAGCCTTCTCGAGTCTTGCTTTTACCGTGAATCTGTAAATTGTTTCGACCGAAGATTTGGAGGTGTGTGGTGACTGGAATATACACGTGACGGTCGACGGAATCGCCAAAGAAAGCGCCACGTTTTTCCTCCACCCCAACGACTCTCATCGGAATGCCGCGAATCTTTAAGATCTTTCCAATTGCGTCCTGATTGGGAAAGAACTTTTCTTTGATATCTCCACCTAACACAACGACGAAGGCCGAACGCTGAACTTCGTCGGCCGAAATGAATCGTCCGTCTTCGATTGTCTTGTCTTCGATGTCCACCATGTTTGCTGTGGAACCAAAAACTGCCGCGCCCGGAAATTCAATTCCGTCCTGTTTTAAGTCAGCTCCGGCACCTGTTGCCGCACCAACCTCACCGCAAGAGCCACAATGGTCACGAACCCACTCATAGTCGTCCCAGTTGAGTCGCTTGTTTCGTCGATTTCTTCGCTCAAATTCCTCGTCGGACATACGCCCTGAGAAGGCCATCCGAGCGATCATGAAATGATTATTGCCAAGAATCTTAGCGACCTTATCGACGACGTAGGTGTTGAGACCGCTGATAGAGGCACCCACCGTTACGACTGAGGCCACGCCGATAATGATTCCAATAAGTGTCAGGAAAGCCCGCAGTTTGTGGGCGAAGATCGATTGCAAGGCGATCTTCAGGGCGTCGGCGTAGAAGGAGAAAAGGGCTCTCATAGTGGTCTTGGGATTTACTGCCCAAGGCTATACGTGGCAAAAATGTCAGAAGTTCACCGGTTTGCGGCTTTCATTTAGACAACACAGGAACGCCAGAGTTCCCATGAAAGTAAGACGAAGCGGAGACGTGAACTATTAACAGAGATTTGTTAGTGAGGTTTCGTTGTGGGTGGCGTTGCCTGCAAGACCACGTTACAAAAGCCCAAGACACCACAGGCTTTAGCCTCGTGGAGCCTCAACTTCTTCACTAGAACGCTGTCACTAACGAGAACAAGACACCACAGGCTTTAGCCTCGTGGAGCTTCAACTTCTTCACTACAAAGCCTGTGAACTTAGATTCTCCAGGGTTGCCGTAAAGTCCGGAGTGCTAAACCAATAGTGAAGAAGTTGATGCTCCACGAGGCTAAAGCCTGTGGTGTCTTCACCTCCTTAGTCTGCACGTTGTAGTGAAGAAGTTGAAGCTCCATGAGGCTAAAGCCTATGGTGTCCTAAATCCATTTTTCACAACTCGCGTTGGAGAATTGTAAGGTGTGAGGTCTATCAATCTTTCAAAATCATCAACCTGTATTCGATGTCCTCCCCGGTGAGATCTTGATATGCCTGGTTTAGCACATCCTTTTTAGCCGGATCAGTCTCAACAGCATAGGCAAAGACCAACCCTCGTAGGTCCCCCTTCGGGACAAACCGAAGCCATTTCAAACGATCGACGGCAACTGAGGCTTGCTGAACATTGCCGTTGACTAAGTCATTGATCGAAGTCGAAATGATCTTTGACACCTGCATGCTCACGAAGATCGGAAGTGCCAACGCCATCGTGGCCGTTGCTCCGGCGACCAGGTAACGAGACTCAAACGCTGAATTTCTTTCCTGTGATCTTAATCCGCGAATGCCGTTCCGGAGGTAGACCAGGCCTGTGAGAAATGGTGTAAATCCTGCAGCGCCAATTATG
>JBKPQV010000183.1:0-7794 GCA_046734235.1 Acidobacteriota bacterium | reverse complement strand
GCGTTGCGTCCTCCAGTGCCGGTGGGTGTAAAAGTCACATCGAGAATGCAGGCCCTGGCCGGAGCCACCGTTGCTCCCGTACAAGTGTCCTTGAGAAGAGCGAAGGAGTTTGGGTTGTCACCACTGATAACCACACTGTCGACATAAAGAGGTTTGCCACCTGTGTTCTGCACGGTAATTCTCTTTGCGGTACTTGTTCTTCGGGCTACCTGATTACCGAAATCGAGGTTGTCGGGAGACAAGCTCACAGCCGGCGGTGAGGCCGGTATTTCTTGATCCTCATGAGTCAACCCAATTCCAAATCGATTCTCATTAGCGAAAGCAAACACCACTGACATGGCTAGCAGGATGTTTGCCAAAACGGCAGTGGCCACCATGGTCAAGCTGTTATTAGTCATCTCTCTCATTCTGGTAATCCTCTTGTTCCCGATCCTTCTTCATCACCACGTCTCCTTGGACTAGTTGGTGTGGAGATTTAGGACACCTCTCCTGGTCAGCCAAACGAGGGTCGTTAGAGTTCTTGCAGTAAAGCTTATATTGAGAGATTTTATGCGGGATGTTGAAAGAGGAGAACTATAAATATTGACAGGCTACACCGCTGAGATGCGATGAACCAAGTGCGACAACTGTGACTAACATTGGCGGCAATTGGATCACTTCAAGTCCCGTCATCCCAAAAAATCTCGTAGCATCTGATGGTGCAAAGGTTTAGTAGCGAATCCGGCAGCTACACTTGGTGCTCTTGTTTGTCCTTCTAAAATCGGAATGTTAAATAAAAATAGAGCGCTGCTGCAGCGACAATGATCAACAGCCAAAAAATTAACTGCCTGATAGCGATCATCTTTCCATAGTGAGTACGATAAGGGTCAAACGAGAGTTGATGGTCGTGCGCCATTGAGGCAGTCGGACGCTTAATCGCAATTTTCCGTCATCTAATTTTTCGTCCAAAATCCAACCAGCCTGCGCTTCTTCGTTGCGCACGTCTTGCAGTACCTTTTCGGGCTGCTGCCCGAAGGGCATCGATGCTTCAATTGCGACTTAATATAGGTGTGCACCTCCATCATGCCGAATGCTTGTGGATTACCGCTTTGGTCTCGAGAAATTCACTGAAGGCAGTCTCTCCCCATTCACGTCCATTTCCCGACAACTTGTAGCCTCCAAACGGCGCTTGTGGGTCTTCGGTCGCGCCATTAATAAACACCATCCCCCCCCTCAAGTTTGGCGTTACTTCCTGAGCTACTCGATCCGCTCCGGGAGCATCCTTGCCTAGAAGTCGAACTCGAACTTGCCGCGCACGGACGTACCGAGGCTGTTGAAAAACTGGCCGAGTTGCGGGCTTGCTATATTATTTTGCACATCTCTCGGGTTGAAGTGGCCAGTGGCGTTAAGAACGGCCAAACCAATTCGCGCTCGCCGTCCTCCAATCCTGGGGACAACCTCTGGTATGGCGAAACCTTTAGTAACCTGCACCGCTAACGACAGAGATGTTGGGAAGCGTCCCGCCTGGTTGCGCGGGCCGACAAAATCCAACCGTTCATTAACGAAGGAGAAAGGGAAGCCCGATCGGATCTCGACCAAGGGCGAGATGTTGATATCGTGGCGCATTCGCAAAAGACCATACGCAAGGAATCGTTGGGGCGCGTCAAAGGGCTGAGGCCCATACTCGTTTCGCCGCACAACGAATGATGGAAAATCGCCGAGAAAGTTATCAATAGAGTTAAGATCGCCGCGAGCCTTGGACCACACGTAAGCAGCGTTCCACGTACCCGTAAGCGGGTTGTCATAGATTGCGAGCATTTGTAACTCGCGGTAGCGCGAGCGGCCGAGGTTGCTGAGCACAAGGGCGCCCTGGCCTGATGCTTCAATTGGTTCGATGATGAAATCGTCTGTCGTTGAACGCTCCAGATAGCCAACGCGTCCAGTCAGCGTGCTGGTGATGGGGAAATCAAGTTGCAAACTTGACCGCACGCTGCGTGGGTTGCGTAGCCGCGGTGCGACTAAGTTGGCGTAACGACGCGGGCCGTCAGTTATCGAGATGCTGTCTGCGGCAAACGTGGTAACAGTGCGCTCGGGAAGCTGTGTAAAGTAGCCTACGCTAAGCGGGGAGCGATCATAGAAAAGGCCGATTCCGCCGCGTATGACCGTGGCGTGATCTTTGAGCGGCAAGTACAAAAACGAAAAGCGCGGCGAGATGGTATTCCGCCGGGCTAGCTGGTCACGGTCGAAGCGCAGCCCGGCGTCGATCGTAAACTTCTTATTGACGACCCAGCGATCCTGCGCGAAAAAAGTGAATTCTCCTAAACTGCCCGAAACGACCTCCGGTGTCGCGAAATCGATGCGTTGGGCGAGCGTTTCGTCTTGCCGTTTGATCAGGATCGCGTTTTCCTTGAACACGCCCGTCATGCGCGAGTAGTCAATTTCGCCGCCGAGCTTCAAAGAATGCTGACCGCGAAATTCAAGTGCCCGGGCGTAGTAAATTTCCCGCCACTGAAATCGTTGAGACTGCCTGCGGATGTCAGCGAAGTAGTTACCGGTGTTGCCTTCTGGCAACAACTCAAGCGATTGCGGCCCCTGCCCGAAGACGTCAAAGTCAAAGGTTTTGTAGCTTAATGTTGAAGAGAGAAACGAGGCATCCTTGAAGACTGCCTCTTCGGAGATGGAGACGAGCAAGCCTCTCCGCTTCGTATTCGGTGTTGTCGGTTGCGGATTGAAAGTGTTGAGTCCCGCGAAGCGTACTTTCTCCGGGAAAAATGCTGCGACGAATTTGGCGGTGTTAGTCTTGTTGATCTTGAAATCGAGCTGCGTGAAAGAGTTGAAGGTCTCGGATGTTGACTCGTCCCCCGGTTCCACGAGGCTCGGTACCCGAGTCCGATTGAAGCGGTACTCAAAGGACTGGAGGAAGAAAAGACGATTGCGGGCTACAGGGCCGCTGAAAGTGATGCGCGGCCGAAATGAATCGATCCGGCCACTGAATGTGTTGCGAAAAGTTGGAAAGAAGCGCGCCACCTTGACTTGGAAATTGTTGCTGCCGCCTTTGGTTTCGAGATCTGTCGAGCCGCCCGTGAGCCGGCCAAACACCGCCGAGTAAGGGTTTTCTTCTGTTCTTACGTTTGCTGCCGCTTCAAGCGGAATGTCGAAGGCGAGGCTTCCAGTAACAGGATCCGTGATGTCCACTCCGTTGACTGTGTAGGCGCTCTGTCCTGCGCGTGTGCCCTTCTGGTGGTCTACTCCGTTCATTCCCCGCACAACACCGGGAGTCAGCAACAGCGCGCTCTGATAGTTCTCTGTCTGTAGCGGCACATCCTTCAATGTTTGGGAGCGAACGGTATTGCTGGTGGTTGTTTCGGCCGTACTGAGCAGGCCCTCCACCTCCCTAATGGTTACCGATTCGGAAATCGTCGCTTTCATCACGATTTCAACCGTCAACCCTACACCCGACGCCAGAGTGATTTCCTGCTCCACTGTGGTCAATCCATCGTCCTCAACCGTGAGCACAAACGTCGCCGAAGGCAGATCGGTAAAGATAAAATTGCCCACATCGTCGGTGACTATCTTGAAGAGTTGCTCCGGCAGGTCACGATTAACGAGCGTAAGCCGCGCTCCGACAAGTAGAGTCGGCGGCAAATCTGCGGCTTCACTAGTAACCTTAACAGTACCCTTGATCCGGCACGTCAAGTGTTGGGCAACTGCGCTCGGGGGAAGGACCAGTAAACTGAATATCGTGGTACACAGCAGAATTAAGTAGAAAGATTTACCGTCGGACCAAGAGGTCGAGCGAGTCGAGGCGCGACGTGCCAGTTTTCTGTTCATCCCAGACCCTTCGAACTGATCTAAGGTGGGCTAGTGTGCCTTCGTTAAAGGGCTGGTACTTAAACCTATTATCCGCGACAAAGCATGAATCCGGACGCCCAGAGTTTTTTGACGCATCTTCGTCAAGACGCGGCATAACATAGGTAACATTCAGGAGAAAAGCTGTCTGTGCGGCGACACACATAGCATCGATGTTAACTTCATGAAAACGACAAGGTCATCAGCTCAGAAAAATTGAACCCGCTTGTCGTCGCCGATCAGTCTTACCAGACCACAACGGTCGTCAGGATCTGTCCACCTCAGCCTGGTATAGGGGCAGCCCTGGCGTTCTACTTTTGATACGTGGGAGCTCTCCTATGACCGTCACCTTAGCTTCGAATCCTCCTCACCCAGAAGCTCTTTCGGCGGGCTCCGCGCCTCTCATCTGAGTAGGTAGTCCACATCCGAGACTAGCACCACTACAAACAACAAACGTTACCTGTCAGAGTGACAGTGCCTTTCATCCATTGGCATCGATTAAACTCAAGCCGAAGCTAGCTCAATCATCTCGAATCCCCCGCACATAAGAACCTGAACGGAGACGCACGCAATCATTAAATTGGTTCCTAGCCCCAACTTTCTCAGGACATCAAAGCTCTGGGGTCGATAGTGCAAAGAGGATGGATGAAAACTCTCTCTCATTTTATCAAGACAACACTTGTCGGTGGGTTGCTCGTATTATTCCCGCTGTTCTGTTGCTTGTATTTGGGCGTTCGTATCGCAGCGGCTCTCACTAACTTCATCAAACCCCTTCTGGGTTTCCTACCTCAGAATCGGTTTATTGGCGTAGCAATCGCTGATGCCGCATCAGTACTCATCCTGTTGCTTGTGTGCTTCGCAACAGGTCTCATTGCAAGAACAGCGTTTGGTAGCAGCGTGGGACTGCGGACGAGTGAGTTCCTCAACAGAATACCGGGTTACAGGATGTTGGATCGGATTGCTCGCATCATTTTTGATCATGAAGACCAGAGGGGCTCGCCCGTCGTGGTGCGGAACGGTGACACCAAACAGATTGGCTTTTTGGTCGAGGAAAACAGTGCAGAGGAATTGACAGTCTTCTTTCCCAACGCCCCTACGCCATTCTCTGGAAACATCGCAATTCTGAGAGCGGATGATGTGGAGCGACTCGATGTCCCACGTTCAGAGGTGCTGCGCATGATTGCTTCCTTTGGTGCAGGTACGAGAGAGTTGTTAGTGGATCGTAAGGCGAAATAATCTACCGAACCGATTTGAAAGTACTCCGCAACTGCGGTGAAATTTCAAAGTCGTCAAGCAAGAAGTTCGAGGAGTTTTCTACTGTAATTTTTTTATGATGATGGTCCACATCTCGTTTTAGGGGGGTGTCTTAGTCGCGCTTTCGGCGGCATGCGTAACGCGACTCAGTTTGCCAGCGGCTTATTGATGTTGGGCTGGGCCATGCGCAACTAGAATACAACGAGTCCGCAATCAGCAGTGTTCTTAATCGATCATGGGTTTGGGGTTTCAGGTTGTAACGGGAATGTTGGGTTGCCAGGGTGGCGCTTTGGCTGAAATGAAAACCAGCTTCGTGAGAAAATCTTCCGCCTTCCCGCATCACTTTCACAGTAGTCGGAATATCTCCATGAGCGCTGAGGAAGATAACTGGCAGCTTGTCCCGAGGAGATTGAAGGACAATTCCGGGCAGAAATTCTTTTCGCCAGCAACATTACTCGCTTATCAGGAAGAGTGCGCCAGGTATTATTTAATGCTTCTGGCTTTGGAAGATCATTTACGCCTGAATTCGCATTGTTGAATTTGCGCTCCGAAGTGGAAAACGTGGTTCCGATCTGCAGCCCTTGGCAATATCTTTGGAGACTGAGGTCAGAAATGATGTCGATGTTCAGCTCGAAGTCTATAGTGATCAATTGCTGCTGGCCCAGGTAGTGCAAAATTTATTGTCGAATGCACTCAAGTTTACTCCTAGAGGTCTTATCGAGATTGGCGCGAAAGAGACGGTAGACGGACAATGGGTCGAGTGCTGGGTCAAAGACTTTGGCCAAGGAATTATGGCTGATCAGATTGATAGAGTGTTTGAGAGATTCGAGACCAGTAACGAAGATCCGCAAACTGGTGTAGGACTGGGATTGGCCATCGTCAAAGAAATTGTTGAACTGCACAAAGGTGAGGTTCGAGTTCAGAGCGAAGTTGGCAAAGGTTCCACCTTCACATTTGTTCTGCCTCGCAAAAAATTTGATTGATTGCCGATCTCTTCATGGAAGTATTGCTTGACCTCATTTGAATGTTCTTCAGGTTAGCTTCTTGTAACAACTCGTCAATCGTGGTCGTCAACATCTCAAAATTTAGTGGTTTTAAAAGAAACGCATTGCAATCAGCCTCGTGCGCCAACTGGCGGTGTTCGTGTGCATCAGAAGCAGTAATCACTACGACGGGGACGCTCTTTAATTGCTCGTTCAATTTGCGCAGACGTAGCACCATCGTCGCGCCTGAGAAATCGGGTAAATTGAAATCCGTCAGAACCAAATCAATATGGTTTTTTGCGGCGATGGTGAGGGCGTGCTCTCCCGTAGCGGCGGTTAACAAGCGATACTCTAAATCCTCGAGTAGGAGTTTCAGCATCTGTCGAGAATCGGCGTAATCCTCCACGAGTAATATTGTCGCGGGTGTTCTGATTCGTTCCATTGCTAAGCACCTTTTCCGTTATTCGGTTGCCAAGTCGCAACAAAATGGAACGGCTTCGCGCTCAATCAGGTTCGCGGCAATTGATATACCCATTCCGAAGCCCGCACAGAGATGTTTAAGTGCGCCAGACATTTGACGGTATTTCACTCACGAACGGCTCAGTCAACCATTCCCGTCTTTCAAACTGGGTTGATATTAACCTCCCTCGAGATTAAATCCTCGAGTGGTGACGACCTTCCTTCGGAACAAGTTCATCACCTACTGTGTGCGCTTTCTTCTGCGCGCGGCTCGCACTTGTGCGATCTGCCGCTGCAGCACGCGCAGGTCTACGGCGTCCAGGCGTGTACTCGTTCACCGCGCGGCCGCGTACTTTTCGTTGAGACGCTCGATGATGATGCGGGAGCCGTAGATTTGATCCGATAGAAAAATTTGCGCGCTACAATAACTCGTATAGAATCCGCACTTCCGATGATCGCCGCAGGTACACATCTGGGTCGTTATGAAATCCGCACGAAGATCGGTGCGGGTGGGATGGGGGAAGTGTATCTCGCGCGCGACATGGAGATTGGTCGTGATGTGGCAGTCAAGGTTCTTCCATCGACATTCTCTACAGATAAGGATCGACTGAGTCGGTTCCAGCAAGAAGCGTGTGCGGCAGGCGCACTAAACCATCCAAACATTCTTTCCATTTATGACGTCGGTAAGCACGATGGTTCACCTTATGTTGTCTCGGAATTATTAGAAGGCGAAACGGTGCGCAAGCGAATCGGGGGCACTGCGCTGGGCCAGCGCCGCGCAATCGATTACGCATTGCAAATAGCCAACGGTCTCGCCGCCGCACACGAGAAGGGAATCATTCATCGCGATCTAAAGCCAGACAACATTTTCATCACGAATGATGGGAGAGTGAAGATTCTTGATTTTGGTCTAGCCAAGTTAACTCAGCTGGACGGCAATCAATCGCAAACCGATGTTCCGACGCGTCGTGTCGATACAGATCCAGGTGTTGTGATGGGCACGGTCGGCTACATGTCGCCTGAGCAATTGAAAGGGCGTGCGGTAGATCATCGTTCAGATATTTTTTCATTTGGCGCAATTCTTTACGAGATGCTTTCAGGTCGTCGTGCTTTCCATCACGAGTCAGTGGCGGAGACCATGAGCGCGATTCTGAAGGAAGATCCTCCGGAGTTATCCGACTCAAATAAAACTGTCTCGCCCGCCTTGGAACGAATCGTAAACCACTGTCTGGAGAAGAATCCGGAGGGACGTTTTCATTCGGCGCGCGAT
>JBKPQV010000182.1:0-9671 GCA_046734235.1 Acidobacteriota bacterium | reverse complement strand
CATGCCATTCATCTTTGAGGCCGTGAACAAAGGCTTGCGAAAGTTTCCGATCTTTAATGCCCAGGTCAGTGGCGATCAAATTATTTACAAGCAGGATATCAATCTAGGTATGGCTGTGGCCCTCGACTGGGGATTGATTGTGCCCGTAATCAAACGGGCCGACGATTTGAGCATATCTGGATTGGCTCGAGCCGCTAACGACCTGGCAGATCGGGCCAGGACCAAGCAGTTGAAGCCTGACGAAGTCACGGGTGGTACCTTCACGATTACCAATCCGGGTGTCTTTGGTGGTCTATTCGGAACGCCGATTATTAATCAGCCACAACTTGCAATTTTGGGCGTAGGTAAGATCGAAAAACGGGCCAAGGTCCTAACGACTCCTGACGGTGATGATTTCATTGGTATTCGTTGGATGGCCTATTTCGCGTTGAGTTTTGACCATCGAGTTATCGACGGAGCTGATGCTGAAAAGTTCCTCGCGTTTGTAAAAGAGCAACTCGAAGAGGGCGACTTTTCGTTATAGATTGACCGAAATTTAGGCTAATTGGTGGCGAATTTTCTTCGTTTATCACAAAGCGGTAACGATCAATTGTGAAGATCGTTACCGCATTTTTTCTTAACAATTGGCCCTCTTATTGCGATACAGTGGTGATTAGATGATGAATGGCGGAGGCTATTGACTTCGGTTCTCGCAAGGTCTAAACCTTGTCCTCCGCAAAAAATACGAGCGGTGGACCTGCAAGAAAGACTTCGCCGACGGTTGGAAGCGGGAGATCAATGAGGCGCCGCGAAAGGCGCGAACTTTTAGTTTCATAAGGAGAGAAATCGATGGTATTCACTAAACAGAGATTGTTTGCCCCGGCAGTGCTTACTACCTGCCTCTTAGTCTTCTCAGCCTCCCCAGCCTTTGCGCAAGACACAACACCAACCAGCGGCTCGCGCACAGTCGCCAGTGGGCAGAAGATGAAGGTCAAAGGCGTAGTCACTCGACGTGACTCCGACACGTTCACGGTTCGCGACATGAATGGCGTGGATACCGTTGTGCGGCTGTCGGACGCGACTAGCGTAAAAACCAAGGGTGGCTTCCTACGTGGTGGCACCAATTATGGTCAAACAAACATCCTTCGTGGCCTGAATCTGGAGGTTGAAGGTCGTGGAAATGGATCCGGCGAAATAGCTGCAGAAAAGATTCGCTTTAATGAATCTGATCTTCGCGTAGCCCGGGCTGTTGAGTCACGCGCGACCCCTCTTGAAGAAAGAGCCACCAACACCGAACAAAAACTTACCCAGGTTGAAGCAAATGCGCAGCGTCTCTCCGGACAGTTGGAAGAGTTGGCAGCAGTTTCAAATGCGGCTCGCGGCGGCGCTAAGGCCGCTCAAGAAACCGCTGATGCAGCGGTTGCTGGCGTCAACGCAACTAACGAGCGCATTTCGGCTCTCGACGACTATGAACCACAAACAGTTTCTGCTGTGAACTTCAAGAGTGGCAGCTTTATCCTGTCGCCAGATTCAAAGACCAAGCTCGATGAGATTGCTACCAAGGCGTTGAATGCCAAGGGCTACGTGCTCGAGGTTTCCGGCTATGCCGATACGCGTGGCAGCATCGAACGCAACCGCGCCTTAAGCCAACGCCGCGCTGATGCAGTGATTCGTTACCTGGTAGAGAATCACAACATCCCGCTTCGTCGCATCGTGACGCCTTATGGCTACGGTGAAACGAATCCAGTTGCTGACAATGAAACGAAAGAAGGTCGAGCCGAGAATCGACGTGTGGAAATCAAGTTGCTCGTCAACAAGGGTCTAACTGCTCCTGGACCGACAATGAATCCGGGAACTTCGGGTTCTGGCAACTAGGTTAAATAGAAGGTGGAGTTGCAAATTTAAGTGCAACTCCACCAAGTACACCTCGCAACAAAGAGTCGTGAATCATGCCGTCAGGTAGAGTTGCTTAGAAGAAGAGCGTAAACTTGGCGGCATGATGCAGGACTCGACGATGACGTTAAGAAACAAAAGAAAAGTTCAGTGGCTGACACTCGTGGTTGGAGTGTTAGCCATTTTCTTTTGTCACGGTATAACGCAAGCGCAGACCGTGCGTGATCTTCCGCCTCCGCCTGCGCCCTGGAAAGCAAAACCAACTCCAACTCCTAAACCACCTGAGCAGGAAGTGCTCGATGTGGTGAAAGTGACCTCAAACCTGGTTATGGTACCAGTTTCGGTTACTGACTCGATGGGCCTGCCAATTCAGGGATTACAAGTACCTGACTTTCGTCTCGAAGAAGAAGGCAAGGTTCAGGAGATAGCGCAAATTGGAGATCCCGAGCAGATACCTCTCGATATTGCAATTCTGTTTGATGTTTCCAGTAGCGTCAGTCAAAAAGGGTTCTTTGCATTCCAGCAAAACGCCGCCGCTGCTTTTTTGAAACTCGTGATGAAGCCGGTTGATAAGGCCGCGGTCTTTACGATTGCTTCTCAGCCGACGCTGGTACAGCCGTTAGCGCCGGCCGGAACTGCCGCAGCGAAAATTCTTTCGATTCCAGCTGCAACTACGCCAGTACCAACTGCTTTTTATGACTCAGTTATCGCCGCTTCGAAGTATCTTACTGAGAAATCAGAAAGCAGGCATCGTAGAGTCGTCATCGTAATCTCGGATGGGGATGACAATTTCAGCGAGCGCGTGAGGGAGATGTCGGTTGCTGAGGCGACTGCTTCACTTAAGGGTGACAAACCGCCTTCTTCCACCCTGAGTGTTCTCCAACAGAAACATCAGCGCGCGATTATGGAAGTACAACAATCGGTATTGAAAGCCGATGCGACCTTCTATTCTGTGAACCCAGGTGGACCATCCGTAAAGCTTAATCAGATAGCCATGCGGGCTCAAACTGGGATGAACTCTGTGGCTGAAGCGACCGGTGGCACGGCCTTTATTCCCGATGGCGAAAAAGACCTTGAGGCTGTTTTCAGGCAAGTAGCCGCAGAACTGAGGGGACAGTACTTATTGCAGTACTATGCGAATGCTGATATTGCGCCAGGCCAGTTTCGCAGGATTAGTGTTGCCGTTCCTACTCGACAACAAGTACGCGTAAGAGCCAGGCAGGGGTACTATGCTAAGAAGCAATAAAGCTATTTCAGATTTCAGATTGCAGATCTCAAATTGAGAGGAAGCAAGCCTGGTTAGAATTCTCAATCTGAAATCTGCAATCTGAAATCTTCAATGATCTACCTCATCGCTAACAACACATCCGTCAAACGATTCACTACGCTTAACAGAGAGCGGCCAGCGGCATCAAACTGCCCGTTGCCCGCTTGCTGTTCCGCTGTTGCTGCGCCTGAGGCAACCCCGGCAAGTTTGATGTAGTAAGGCTGAAGTTCCGGAGTGGCGCGAAAGTCGATTTCGAGCTTGTCTAAGCCTTCCCGAAATCCGCTGATGTTGCTTTTGACTTTTGCTTTCGCTGCCTGGTTTTGATCGGCCACTGCCTGTGACGCCTCTTTGCGTTTTACGGACTCATCGACGGTAACGATATTACTGACTACCCCGCCGAGTAAGTAGATAAATTTTGTCAGTAGCTTAATTTGATCCGCTACTCGAGTCGCGCCGGCGGTTTTTGCCTGCGCAGACTTGGCTGCGGCCGCTGTAGCCGTCGCCGCCTTGGATTTGGCGGAACTGGAACGGCTTCGGGTTTGTGCCATTGAAACGGGCGTAATCAAAAACAGTGTCAATAAAACCAGTGTGGTGCGTCTCAAGTTGTTTTCTCTCCTCTTAGCCTCAGTGTCTGACTATGACTAAACGACCTTAGGGAGGGTCGGATCAATGTCCCGTTTTGTGTAGTTGGGGATACCTTTATAGCAAATTTTGGGGACGATTCCTTCTTTCCTGCATCATCCTGCTAGAATGACGCGAAAAGATAACGATCTGGTTGCATGATGAAGGAAAGAAAGCTTTTGGTCCAACGGCTAGGCCGCGTTGATTATGAAGCTGCCCTGGCCATCCAGAAAGAAACGGAGCAGAGGGTAAAGGTTGGCGAACAGCCAGATACCTTGTTTCTCCTTGAGCACCCGCACACGCTGACAATCGGTAGACGAGGAGAAAACTCGTCGATTTTTCTCAACCAGGTAGAACTCCAGGAGCGTGGGGTCACACTTTTTGAAACAAATCGCGGCGGGAAAGTAACCTATCATGGCTTGGGCCAGATCGTTGGCTACCCGATTATCAAACTCAGCCCTGATCGTGAAGATGTTCATCAGTACGTTCGTGACCTCGAGGAAGTGTTAATCAGGACCATGGCTGATTTCGGTATCGAGGCGTTTCGAATCGAAGGGCTAACTGGTGTTCACACACAGCGTGGTAAAGTCGCGGCGATTGGTGTCCATATTGCCCGCTGGGTTACTACTCATGGTTTCGCACTCAACGTAAACACTGATCTCAAGTACTTCGATTTGATAATTGCTTGTGAAGGTGAGCCCGTGACTTCGATGGAAGAGTTGCTCGGCTCTCTCATCGATTTGAGCGCGGTGGAAGATCGCTTGATAGCCAACTTTCTCGATGTGTTTTCTATGACAATTGCCGAGGAATCCTTTTCCTCTGTTTAATTTCAACTTTTTACAACCGAAGAACATGCTGACACTAGAAATGATTAATTCGGCCCGCGACCGGATCGCCTCGCGGATTCACCGTACACCGGTAATCACATCAAAACTCTTTAATGAAGCTGCCGGCAAACAGGTATTCTTCAAATGTGAGAACTTTCAGCGTGCAGGTGCCTTTAAGATTCGAGGAGCTACTAACAAAATTCAATCGCTTACTGCAGAAGAAAGGGAGCGAGGCGTAGCTGCCTTCTCTTCAGGCAATCATGCCCAGGCTGTGGCCCTTGCTGGACGAGAAGCCGGCGTGCGGGTGGTCGTGGCAATGCCAGATGACGCTCCTAAAGCAAAGGTAGCTGCCACTCGCGCTTACGGGGCTGAAGTTGCTCTCTATGATCGATTGAAAGTAGACCGTGAGAAATTTGCACTTGACCTGGCTGAACGGAACCACCTCGTGATGGTGCCACCCTATGACGACTATCAAATACTCGCCGGACAAGCGACCGTAGGCGTCGAGTTTTTAGAAGAGGTTCCCGATCTCGATTGTCTGTTGACACCATGCAGCGGTGGTGGCCTGTTTGCAGGTGTGGCGACTGTCGCAAAGGAATTAAAGCCGGATATTCTTTGCTTTCCCGTTGAACCAGAAACGGCTGACGATACCAGACAATCATTTGAGAAGGGTGAGCGAGTCTCAATTCCACCTTCCGCAACAATTGCAGATGGATTGCGAGTGACAGTCCCGGGAAAGTTGACTTTTCCCTTGCTTCAAAAACTTGCTGACGATGTTTTGACCGTTTCAGACCAGGAGATCGTCGAAACAATTCGGTTCATGTTGTTCCGCATGAAGCTTCTGGTTGAACCATCTGGGGTAGCCGCCGCCGCGGCCGTGATGTTTAAGAAGCTGCCCAGCGAAGTAGAGCGAGTCGGTGTAGTCCTGTCGGGTGGAAATATTGATTCTTCGGTGTTAGCGCAAGTGATTGCGGACTAGCGAGAAAATGTGTCCGATATGCTTTAGCTGTCGGGTACTTTGTACTTTGTTCTTCGTTCTTTGTCCTTTGAGCTTGGTCCTGACATTTCAAGAGTACAAAGATCAAAGTACAAAGAACAAAGTACCCGAAAGCTAAAGCATATCGGACATCAAACCGAACCACTCCCACGCATTCAAAATCTCACCAACTCCAAACGAAGCGAGATTTGCCACGACGATCACAGCGAAGTCGCGCCAAATTGATCGGTCACCTTTTTGCCCAAAAGCCATCCAGAACAATAGGCACTCGGCAACTGGGGCAAAGATCTCTGCGACCAGCAAAAACAGCGCGCGTGAATGATTGATGAATACTATCGGTAGAACCAAAGTCACAATTGGATAGGTGCAGGCGGTGAGCCAGATCCCCGCAAGTAGTCGTCGTCGCAAGTTGTGTTTTGATGAGAGTCCTAGCAGAAGGATTGGCGTTTCAATCGCAATTGTTACCAGATAACCAATCGGAAAGAATCGCCAGAGCTCAGGCATAATCGGCAGTCGTTACAACATTTTCAGGAGAAATGGTGCTTCAGCGATAACGTGCGCGATAGCCAGTGTGAAATAGATGTCACGAGTTGTAGCATAATCAACGGAGAAGCCAACCCAAAGCATTACCACCAGACACGCTCCGCCAATCAGTAGCAAAGCTATTAGTCTTGGAAACCCACGTGGATGTAAGACTAACGGTACGGTTTTCAAATCCCAAATTCGTTGTCGTGCCTGTTTGTTAGCCGTGATTGAACCAAGAATTGGCAACGCCACGATCCACACCGCGTAGTGAAGTATTTCGAGAAAGAGGTGCACAGAAACAAGTAAGTGACTCGAAATGTTTGGCAAAAGCTCGGCGCCCGAATGTTGTGTAATGCGCCAAAACAGCCCGTTATCGTCCGGCAATGCCGCAGTTTGCGATAGTCTCCAAATCATTAATCCGATCACTACTGGAAGGGCAACCAGAAGAC
Source organism: Acidobacteriota bacterium (assembly GCA_046734235.1). Classification (GTDB taxonomy): domain Bacteria; phylum Acidobacteriota; class Blastocatellia; order Pyrinomonadales; family Pyrinomonadaceae; genus PSRF01. The sequence continues at coordinate 3,113 of JBKPQV010000182.1, read as the reverse complement.
GTCGATAGGGCGGCACCCACGACGGTCGTGTGCGTTGTAGTTGTCGATCGAGGAACCACAACGCAATCAACGGGTGAATATAAACCAAGGCAAGGCTGAAAAATTCTGGTTGTAACCAGTTTCCCGCGCACATTACCAAGGCCACCGGTGTTACCCATGACCAGTTAGTTCGAGGTTTTTGTTTGCCGCGCAATTGAACGAGCAAGCAAATCCACGCGAGCAAAAAAGTGTTCCATATCGCGAGCACCATCAACCACGCCTCACCGGTCCAGAATGACAGCCGGAAGAGGAAGGGAAGTGAGATGTAAGTGACAGTAAGAAAACCGAGGCCAGAAAAGGCGGCGATAAAAAAGTTGCGGGATCGTCCAAAGCGGACTGGCAACCTGCTCAAAAAATAACGCAGCTCAAACCAGTTATGAGGACCGGCAAATAGAAAAACGGTTACGACAGAAACTTGTAAAGGGATCAGGCTCGCGAAGAGGGCCGAAAGCAGCACACAAACAGCCATAGCTCCGGCAAAGACATGAGCCTTTGGGAGCGGCCGCGCGGGTGAGCGATTTAGTTTTAGTTCCAGTGCTTCCTGCACGATTACTCTTCTTCGCCGTTGGCTTTCTTCTTCTTGGTTGGAATCGTCAACTTCACGTTATTCCCTTCGTTGGGATCATTAGGTACGATCATTATCGTTATTGGCCCAGTAAGAGATTGACCCTCAGTCAAAGCATTCGGCAGATTTCTCCAGGCCCAACTCGGTGGTGGACCAGCATTGCCACGCGTGATAATTGCAGCTGCACCGATAGTTGCTATAGCGATTAGCACGATCGCAACGGCCTTCTGACCTCGACCCGAAGTGGATTTAGAACGCGAAGCACGAGCTAACCAGACGCCTGCAAACGAAACTGAAAGGCATAGCAAAATGCCGGCAATAATGGTCCGTGGACCACTGTTGGTGATGCTCGCGGCAATGGTCGTGTTAGGTGCTTGCCCATTGTAGGCGGCCACTAACTCATTCATTGTCGATTGAGGTATTCGGAGCGTTGCACCTTTTCCATTTGGTTCAGGAATTATTTGCAGCCCGCTATAGATGAGCTTGGTTTCTGTTGACGGGGCCGGCTTTGGCTTGGCGATATCAGCCCGCACGACCAGGGCTGTCGCACTCAGAAGAACGAAGCAAGCAATCGCGATAAAGGGTTTCATGATTGGTCTCCTTTCCTTGTAAAGCGGCGAAGAGCTTATACCTAGGTAAAACTCCCAGCAATAAAAATTAACGGGTTGACGACACGGGAAAACTTAACCACTAAGACTCAAAGTCACTAAGACACTAACTGTTCAATTGTGGGACGTATCGTGTCTTTGAGTCTTAGTGTCTTAGTGGTCAAATTCCTCGGTTAAAGAGACCGTTTTCAATAATTGCCCGCTTCCGTGTAAAATCCTTCCAGAGGTAAATCACTTGGCCCGCGAACTCCCGGTAGTCTCAAACAATCAAAAAATTCGTCAGCCCAAACCTGAGTGGCTGCGAATCCGTCTGGGTGATCCAACTAACCAAAATAATGTTCTTCAGCTCATTGAAGGCTTGAATCTTCATACCGTTTGCCAGGAAGCACGTTGTCCAAACATTTTTGAATGTTGGTCAGATCGAACCGCGACTTTCATGCTCGCCGGCGATATCTGCACACGCCATTGCGGATTCTGCGCCGTTGGAAAGGGACAGCCAGGGCTTCTTGACCCTGAAGAGCCGCGACACGTCGCCGAAGCCGTAAAGCATCTGAATCTCGCGCATGCGGTGATCACTTCAGTTAATCGTGACGACTTGCCCGATGGTGGCGCTGCTCATTGGGCTGAGACTATTCGAGAAGTACGAGCGGTGAATCCTGAGTGCAAAGTCGAGGTTTTGATTCCTGACTTCAACGGTGACGAAGACGCACTCAATACAGTTCTGGATGCAAAACCTGACGTGTTGAATCACAACACGGAGACTATCGCCCGACTTTATCGGCGGGTGAGACCGGACGCGGTTTATCAGCAATCAATGACGCTGCTTCAGCGCGCAGCTGCTCGACGCGACGCCGAAGGGCGCGGCATGTTGACCAAAAGTGGAATCATGGTCGGCCTCGGCGAAACGTTTGATGAAGTAGTTGAGCTGATGAAAGATCTGCGGGCAGTTTCGTGCGACATCATGACGATCGGGCAGTACCTCCAACCTCATGCGCGACGGCTTCCAGTTGAGCGCTATGTAACGCCGGATGAGTTTAATCGTTGGCGCGATATAGGTATGGCGATGGGCTTCCATCATGTGGAGTCGAGCCCGCTGACTAGATCTTCGTATCACGCGCGCGAGCAAGCGAGTATGAAGTCAGAGTCAGTGAGCACTTTGGAAAATTAGCTGTAAAGCGATCAATCCTGAGGCGGCTTTATGCTGTTGCGTCTGAAGACCTGGGCTTCTGTCTGCGCCCTGCTGCTATTCCTAACGGGCGCGTCTCACGCTTACCAATCCAAAAAGCAACCGGGCAACTTATCGAGTTTAGCAATCGAAAAGTTTCGAGTAACGTCACCCGGGATCGAATTGCCCAACACAACGATAGAGTTGGTTTTGGATCGAGTCGTAAAAGAAAGTCCGGGAAGAAAGATCTGGATACTAAAACGAAAACCGGATGAACCAATACTTTCGCTTGTGATCCGCACTAATTCTGAGCCTCAAGATCAGGACGAACGGTTCCCTAGCGGATCTTTTGCAGACGCATTCGATCCATTTTGGTCTTTTTAGTTACCTGTTTGTGGTTTTCCCCGTCAGATTAGTGAGGCTTCTACTCACAGCCCCTGTGCGCATAGTTCTTCAGAAATAACCGATGTCGCGATAAATTGATCATCATTATCCGCTGATTATGTTAGGTAAAGAGATAACGAAACCCGACCGGCAGAAATGAGCCGCTCAATCAAACAATTCTCGTTAATGTGTTTGGCCATTTCTGTGCTAGTCGCTCCAGCCTGTAAAAAAGGCTCAACCCGAAATCGCATCGACGACAACCACTTCCCGCGAGTGATTCTCTGGGCCTGGGAGCGCCCTGAAGATCTTGAATTCCTCGATCCGAATCACTATGCAGTAGCTTTTCTGGCCC
>JBKPQV010000181.1:0-13117 GCA_046734235.1 Acidobacteriota bacterium | reverse complement strand
GCCATAGACATTTCCAGCAAGGCGAAAAGTCGTGCATTGTCACCGATGCTGAGATTTTCAGACGCAGCAAGCTCGCGAGTGACGCGGTTCCAGATGGCGAAAAAATTCAAGTTCCAGAACAAAGCGAGAGCCGTTTCATCGGCAGTTCGTTCACTATTGAAACGGGCACCCTTAGCCTTCACTTCGTTGTAGGCTTTGGTGTACTCGTAACTAGTTAAAGGGGGTTGAGGCGACGCACGAAATTGATCTCCACTCTTCAAAGCGAACGGAGTGATATTCGCAGCCCACGGAGTCGCCATCGGTGAGAACGGCGGCGGCGCTGGCGGAGAACCTTGGAAAGAATCTGTTGGACGCCAATCACCAGGCGCAGTCCCGCCCAGGAACGGAACTTGACCCGGAGGGAAGAGGCCAGAGTTGGATCGGAACGCGATAATCCCGGCTGCGGCTGTTGCACCGACTGCAATGCCGGCATCTGTATCCGACAGTCCCTTGTCGATCAGATATTGATTGTAAATACCGTCGAGCGTGGCAGTCTGACTTGGAAGTAAACTGACTAGCACGTCATGAGCAGCTTTTGCAGCAGCTACGTTCGGGGAGCCTGATGCTCCAGGTATTTCCACGTGATATGGCGTGTGTGTTTTTTCGATCGCCTGAACGGCATCGTAAATAGCCACGTGAACCATGGCGAGCTCGACCACCGTTACCGGAGCGCTATGTGCGGGAGTTGCGGCCGCGATCCTTTGGAGGGCGATCAAGTTCCAATCGGAAACAGCGTCAGCCTTTGCCGGTATGTGAGCGACAACCAGAATAGCTAACGTTGCAACTATCAATGTCAATTGAGGTTTGAGTTTCATATTTATCCCTTTCCTAAAGTCGAAATGGAGCCTGTTGAACTGATCCAGAGACTGCTTACATAAGCTGTCGTCGACGAGGAAGACTTCCTTCCAACGATGGAGGGCTTCTGCAGTCCGTCTCCAAACGCGGGAAGAAACGCCGTATCCTCTAACGGCCTTACCTATTTTTTTTGCGTGGGGTAAAATGCGGGACGAAGCATCCACGAGTGGGTTTATATTCAAGTAGTCTCACATCGATAACCACGCGAATGACAGATCCTTCGAACGAAGTAACACAACTGCTCGTCGCGTGGGGGAATGGTGATCAGGCTGCACTCGAACAACTGATGCCGCTCGTCTATTCAGAGCTCCACCGGTTGGCCCATCGTCATATCAAAAAAGAGCGGCCCGGCCACACCTTGCAGACCTCAGCATTACTGAACGAAGCATTTCTGCGCCTGGTGGACCAGAGAGATGTACACTGGCAGAGTCGTGCCCAGTTCTTTGGTATTGCAGCTCAAATGATGCGTCGTATTCTGGTTGACTATGCCCGGTCGCGGCGTTATGCAAAACGAGGCGGTAACGCCCAGCAGGTGTCGTTTAATGAAGAGTTGATCGTCTCCCGTCAACTAAGCGCAGATGTGATAGAGGTTCATGAAGCCCTAAACGAACTGGCGGATATTGACGAGCGGAAAAGCAAAGTGGTCGAGTTGAAGTTCTTCGGCGGGTTGAGCAATGAAGAAACAGCCGAGGTACTCGGTGTTTCTCCGGGTACTGTCATGCGCGACTGGACGCTCGCCAAAGCCTGGCTCAGACTCGCTATGAAGCACGCCGAATAAAAATCTACTTTTTCTCACGCTCTCATTAGAGCTTTTGCTTTCTTTTCTCGCGTTAAGGTCGGAGTGGAGATGTTCGTTAGGGGCAACCTGAAAGTATTGACCCCGATTCTGCACAGGCGTAGGATACGGACCAACTAAATATCAGGCCTCAACCGCTCACGCCGAAAAGGAGCCATATGCGAAACATTCTCATGGTCGTATTCACCGCATTACTCATTCAATTTGGCATGACTTACGCAGATGCATGCGGTGATAAGACGATGCGGGTTAAGACGGGTCTAAGGTTCTACCAACCACAGGCTGCCAGAAACCCGTCCAAGGTACTAATCTATTCGGCCGCCTTGCCAAACGGTGTAGCCGTTGAGCTTAGAGACTTCCTGAACAGAGTCGGACATAAGGCCACCACCATGGACGACGTAGGAAGTATCAAAACCAACCTGAGATCTTCTCATTACGACGTTGTCTTAACGAACCTCAATGAAGCGCCTGAACTGCAGAAACAAGTTGAATCTTCCACTCTAAAGACGGTTGTTGTTCCAGTATTGTTGAAGCAACCTAAGTCTGAACAGAAGGCTGCGGAGAAACAATACAAAGTCGTCGTTAACAATCCTAAAGACGGGCTGGATTTCCTGGTTGCCGTTTACCGAGTGATGAGTTCACAGTCAAAGAAGAGCTGAACCTGTCTCACAAAAGGTAGATCACAATGCTTTCGCGAATGGGTCGTTCAACCCTAATGGGTTGCGCTCTGCTCATTACAATTGCGCCGCTCACCTTGATACACGCACAGGCGTGGGTGCCTCTACGTGGCGAGGGCCAACTTACCCTCACTTATGAAAATATTTACGTTCGCGACCATTTTGATTACCTGGGCAACAGATTTAATGCGGGGCCCATCCGTACAAACACTGTAGTGTCGACTTTTGAATACGGGATAACGGATAGGCTGACACTGGACAGTCAGCTTACCCACGTGACTTCCAAGTATGAGGGATTTGTCCCACCTATTCCCCATGGTCCACCAGACACGGGCGTCTATCACCCAACGTTCCAGGATGCAGTTGTAGGATTCCGTTACAACGTAATGTCACGCCGCCTGTTCGTGACTCCATTTGTGGCCGGAGTTATCCCTACCCATCATTACGAAACTCGCGGGCATACAGCTGTGGGCCGAGATCTTCGCGAACTACAGGTGGGGGTGAATGTTGGACGCGATCTTGAAGAGATCATGCCGCGAACCTATTTCCAGGCTCGCTATTCGTATGCATTCGTTCAGAACGTTGATCAATTTGGTCTCAATCGCAGTAATGTTGATTGGGAAGTTGGCTATTATGCGAAGCCCCGGGTGTCGTTCCGGTTCACAGGTGCCTGGCAATACACTTATAGTGGACTCAGATATCCCTTAGACCAAAACCTCGTAGAAGACTTTCACGAGCTACATGATCGAGCTGCCAAATCCGGGTTTGTGCGATTTGGCGGCGGCCTTACTGTTACGATTGCGAAGAATTTCGATTTGCACGCTGACGCGGGTAATACCTTCAGGGGATATACCACTCATGGAGCTAGAGGACTTTCGCTGGGCATTAGCTGGAGATTCTCACGCGGTGGCTTTCGCGTAGGAAAGTACTGACTTAGAGTCTCAATTCGATCGATGTACTCAAGATCTGTTGTAAGAGTATCCAATAGGTGTAGACGCATACCTTACCATCCGGAGTGATCAGAATTCCGCCTGGATTCAACTCCAACCCAACGTGTCCGACTTTGTTCGGTGGATCGATGTTCTTCCACTCTCGACGCCTACCAGTCGCAAGATCCACGCGGTAGATCTTGGTCGCAAAATCTCCCTCTCCTTTCACGAACACCGCCCGACCATCATCACTCCACTGAATAGGTTCATCATCCCTTTCAAGTCCCGGAATCGGTTTCGGTTCTCCTCCGTTCAAACCCTGGATGTAAAAAATTTGGTCAGGTTGAAGAGTGATCACCCTTTTGCCATCTGGCGAGACACGAAGAGCGACCGTCCCTTCTTCTGTAAGCGGATGAAACTGATCTGTATTTACGTCCTGAACAAATGAACGAATCACAGCTCCGTCTCGCGCTTCTATTCCAGTAAATAGAATTTGACGTCCGTCAGGAAAAAAAGAAGCATAGTGGTATTCCTTGATTCCGGGATTCGACAAAGGCTTCGATTGGCCCAACGAAGTTGACAGCAAGTTGAGCTGTGGTAATGGTTTTGTGGGCTCTAATGCCAGAGCCCACTTACCATCAGGCGATAAAGCGAGAGCCTTTCCCGGCCCAAGCTTAAGTGATTCGGCACGATCAAGCCGTTGCAGATAAACGCCCTCAGAACCATCGCGGCCCTCATATCCCCATTGATAAAAGAGAAGCGTTTTCCCGTCAGCTGATATATCCGCAGATGTACTCCACGCAAATCGCGAGTCGCCTGCTTCAGTCTCCGATTTGCCTTGTAGTTTCATCATCGTGGTGTGATTAGTCCCTTGCAAAATCAACATCCGTCCATCACCGGCAAGGTCCTCTATCCGGACATGTTGACCAGGCACTTCATAGATGTCTCGCACTTGCCCCGAGAGAGACACTGCTTTAATGCTCACAAACTTGGTTGTGTTGGAACCACCAAACCAGATTTCGTTGGTCTTAGCGTTCCAGGCAAGACCTTTGAGAGCTTGCCACTCCGTCGATACATACGTCGGCTTCTTCGATGCCACGTCAAGGACTACTATCGAGCCACTGAAGTCACCTAACGGGTGTTCGAAGAAGGCGATCTTGTCGCCGTTTGGTGAGAATCTCGGATAGGACATCCAACCAGTCGACTTATACAGAACTGTTCCTTCGGGATATTCAAGCTGCTGCTCTCCAAAAAACTTTCGGAAGATAGCAAAGCTATTTCCATCTGGGGCAAAAGCTGCATCGTCAACGTCCGGAATAGTGCGCTCTGGCTGACCACCGCCCGCCGGTATGATCTGCAGAGTTCCGTCATAGCCATCACCCCAGTTGAGTTCGAAGTGGACCAATACAGCAATCTTTCCGGAGACCGATACGGATTTAAGGGACGCTGATTCAATACCAGCCGAACGGGCCTCAGCAGTTTCGCCATTGTTGTAAAAGAGCTCAAGAGGTTTTCCATCAAAGCCGGCGCTGTAAACGACGCTACCGTCGGAAGCAAACCTGGCTGCTGAGATAAAACCTGAACGATTAGTAAGCGGCGATGCTTTGGTAATCGTCTCTTTCAATGGCGGCGACTTCAATGGTGGCGAGCGACGGCTGAACGAAAGAACCGTTACTACTCCGACAATTACTATCAATCCCAACAGGATTGTTAAGGTCCATCCCTTGGGCAACGACACGCGTTGTGTTTTTTGCTGCGCCTCCGGATCCGTTGCGGTGCGTGTCTTGATTGTTTGCGCGTTGAGTGAACCATCATTGGGTAGTACAAGCGCACCCGACTTGATTTTGTCTCTCAGTTCCTGCAGATCTGACGCGAATTCCGCAATCGTTTGATAGCGCTGGCCACGGTCTTTTACTAAAGCCTTACTGACCACCAGTTCAACCTCGACAGGCAATTCGGGAACGCTCGAGCGCATCGACTCAGGCTCGTCTTTTATTAGTGCTGCAATAACATCGCTTGTCGTCTCTCCGTCAAACGGCAGCTTCCCCGTTACCAATTCATAAACAACAGTTCCTAAACTGAAAATGTCTGTTCTGAGATCGACTTCGAGACCGCGCGCTTGTTCCGGAGACATGTAGCGCGGAGTGCCCATCACTACGCCGGGATTTGTTTCCGCAGCTGCTGGCGACAACTCATTCTCCGTAAGTTTTGCTAAGCCAAAGTCGAGCACCTTGATATAGCCATCAGAACGGATCATGATGTTTTCAGGCTTGATGTCACGATGCGCGATTCCAGCCGCATGGGCCGCTTGAAGCGCGCCGGCTACCTGAATCGCAATATTCAGCACCTCGTCGAGGGTCAGTCGACGGGCGTGAATATGCTGTCGCAGCGTCACTCCATCAACGAATTCAGTAGCGATGTAGTGCAACCCATCTCTTTGTTCAACTTCGTAAACGGTAAGGATGTTTGGGTGATTCAACGCTGAAGCGGCGCGTGCTTCCTGTTGGAACCGTCGCAGGCGATCTTTATCGTATGTGAATTGGGAAGGTAGAAGCTTCAGAGCGATCTTTCGACCAAGCCGCCCATCCTGGGCAAGGTAAACAACACCCATTGCTCCTGAGCCAAGTTGTGAGAGCACTTCATAAGGGCCAATTGTCTCGCCCACTCTATCGGCAAACATTTCAGCGGCAAGAGCAGAAACAGACTCTTCAAAGAAGTTGTCATCGTTTTCGTAAGAGGAGAGGAGGGCTTTGACATCGTCGTACAACGCGAGATCACCGGCGCAGTTTTGATTGAGGAAGTTAGCGCGGTCCTCCGGCTTGCGTTGTAACGCCGCGTGGAAGATCTGTTCAATTCTGTACCAACGATCTGGTTTCATTGGGCATGCCGCTGTGAAGCTGAATAAAGGGGCGGCAGAGAATTCTGCCAGCGAATCCCCCTCTGAGCAACACATTCATAACGCGAGAAAAGGTGGACGAACCTCTAAAGAAAACACTTCAGTTAGAGCTAAATCCCTGTCACCAGAAGTTGTTTCGCAATTTTGACACCTCTGGGAGTTTAACGTAGAAGCTTTACTTTGGAAGGCTGAGCTATTATTTGGAACTCTCGGATTCCTAAACCGGGAGCTGTTGCGACATTCGATGATCTGGGAACAAAACAGAAAATCATGATCCGAAGCAAACTACACCCTCATTTGGTACTAATTACGCTCGCGCTATTGTTGTTTCTTTTAGTCCCGGTGGTAACCGCACAGGAAGCTAATGCCGCAGCAGAACAACAATCTGCCAGCAGCATTGATCTGAAACGAAATGAGTTTGGTGTCTGGGGTGCAATTTCATTCGATGCTACTACTTGGATTGGATATACACCTGATGCAAAGTTCGGCAACATCGGATTACGCTACGGTCGTGTTTTGGCGGCAAGTGAGAGTTTGGCCTTTTCATGGACCATCGACGCCATTCCTGTTGCCGTACTCTCGACTAACCAAATTACACTTGTGCCGACAGGGTCGGGCTCCTTCATGGTTCAACAGAGAAGGGATCATACCTACGGAGCTGGTCTCTCACCTATCGGCTTAAAACTTAACTTTCGACGCACTCAAACTCTTCAACCATTCGCTAGCGGCACAGGCGGGTTTCTCTTTTTCACCAAGGATGTGCCGGTATCGGGAGCTGCACGATTCAACTTTACCTTTGATTTTGGTGGCGGAATTGACATCGTTAAAAACTCCCGCGCCATTACCGTAGGGTACAAATACCAGCACATCTCCAATGGGTACCACTCGCCGATCAATCCGGGTATCGATGTGCAAATGATCTATGTTGGGTACTCGATTCGCCGTTAGTAAATAATTGTGCGACGTTCCACGGCCTGAAGAGTTTTTCCGCTGACGCAGACATCCCAACCCGCAATCATTTCTCGCGCGAACAAATCCTTGCTATAACAGGTTTAGCCGAACTGAAAGATCGCAAGCAAAATTACGCTTAGCTAATCAATCTGAACCTGAGAAAGGGAAGGTCCATGGGAAAGATTCAAACTGTAGTGGTAGTTGTACTGTTGTGGTGTTTGGTCCCCACGCAATTCACCTCTGCACAAACGCGAAGGCAATGGCAGAACTCACCAGAGATCGAACGAAGAGTAGAAGCCTTACTTAAGCAGATGACGCTTGAGGAGAAGATAGGGCAACTGAATCAATACTCATATGGTACGCCAACAGGGCCTTCAACAGGGCGTAGTGCGGTCGACGAATCAATCCGCAAAGGTCAACTTGGTTCCTTCCTAAATGTGATTGACCCGGCTCTGAGTAACCGGTTGCAGCGTTTAGCTATGGAGGAATCGCGGTTAAAGATTCCACTCATCTTCGGCCTTGATGTAATCCACGGTTACCGCACGACTTTCCCTGTACCTCTCGCGCTCGCATCGACATGGGACGCAGGCCTGGTCGAACGCGTCTCACGCATTGCAGCACAGGAAGCCACCGCATCAGGAATTCGTTGGACGTTCTCTCCGATGGTTGATATAGCGCGTGACCCGCGTTGGGGACGTATCGTCGAGGGGGCTGGAGAAGATCCTTACCTTGGTGCTCTCATGGCGCGCGCCTACGTACGTGGCTACCAGGGAGAGTTTGGAAGTTCTAAGTCAATGGCCGCGTGTGCCAAGCACTATGTTGCTTATGGTGCAGCCGAGGGTGGTCGTGACTACAACTCGGTCGACATGTCTGAACGACAGCTGCGCGAAGTTTATCTCATTCCTTTCCATGCAGCAGTTGACGAGGGAGTGGCGACGCTCATGTCTTCGTTCAATACCATCAATGGATTGCCGGCATCAGCAAACGAATTTACGTTGACTCAAGTGCTCCGGCGCGAGTGGGGCTTTCGTGGTTTTGTTGTCAGCGACTGGGGCTCTGTCGGCGAGTTGATTCCTCACGGCATTGCCAACGACTTAGCGACTGCCGCCCGCAAAGGATTTCTCGCGGGTGTCGACATGGACATGGAGAGTAACGCTTATTTCACACATTTAGCAGCGGCCGTTAAAGCAGGCCAAGTTCCTCAGGCTGCGGTTGACGAAGCGGTGCATCGGATCTTGCGCGTCAAATTTGCTCTGGGACTCTTCGATAAACCCTACGTTGATGAGAAGGGGGCAGTCACAACGCTTCCTACAGCGAACGTTGCGGCAGCACGTGAGGCTGCAGAGAAGAGCTTCGTTTTGTTGAAGAACGAACCTCTTGGGGGTACTGCTTCTGTTTTACCGATCTCCAAGGGCGTACGCACAGTTGCTTTGATTGGGCCAATGGCAGACAGTCGCGCTGACATGCTTGGAGCTTGGAGTGCACAAGGGAAGCCCGATGATGTGGTCACCCTACGCGCCGCTCTCGACGCGCGAGCAAAGCGCGACGGATTCCGCCTGCTATACGCCAAGGGGACCGAGATACGTGGTACTTCAGATTCTGGTTTCGCTGAAGCTGCGGATGCTGCAGCTCAGGCCGATGTCGTATTACTTGCACTCGGGGAGGACGCTTCATGGATGACTGGTGAGGCTGGTTCGCGAGCTTTCATCGATCTTCCTGGTAACCAGCAACAACTACTCGAACGAGTAGCGGCTGCTGGTAAACCAACTGCGCTTGTTTTGTTTAGTGGAAGGCCGCTTGCGCTTACGCCCGCTGCTGCGAAAGTTCACGCAGTGCTCGAAGCGTGGTCGCCAGGTGTGCAGGCTGGGCCAGCATTGGAACGTGTCCTATTTGGTGAAGTCGCTCCAGTGGGTCGTTTAACTGTCACCTTTCCGCGTAGTCTGGGACAAATTCCTATTTATCACAGCATGCTCAACACTGGACGACCACCTGTGGGTTTGGATCTGACAAAACCTCCTACCAACGGCAATGAGAAGTTCAAGTCTCGTTATGTTGATGAGCAGAACACACCGCTTTATCCGTTCGGCTTTGGCCTTACGTATACAAACTTCGACTACTCCGCTACCCAAGCAAGCGTGCAACAGGCCAGTGTCGAACAATTGAATGCAGGCAGTGCTCAAGTGCGTGTGACGGCGGAAGTGAAGAACACTGGCACGCGTGCTGGAGAAGAAGTGGTCCAACTCTACATTGGTTTGCGGGGGACAAGCGTGGCGCGAGGGGTGCGCGAATTAAAAGGCTTCCAGCGTGTTGCGCTTGGGCCTGGGGAATCGAAACGAGTGGAGTTCTCGATCGGTCGCGACGCACTGGCGATCTGGCAGCGGGATACGAAATACGCGGTTGAGCCGGCTGAGCTAACAGTTTGGATTGCCTCCAATGCACAAGCCGGCACGCCGACAAAGATTTTGTTAAAGTGAAGTTTTGTTTTTATGAACTCAATTCAAGACCTATTTGCAGGTTCGCACCGGATTGTAATCAAGATTGGCTCGTCGTTATTAATTGATCCTGAAAACGTGGCGCGGCGTGTTTGGTTACGTGAACTTGCCGAAGACATTCTTGAGTTACACGCGCGTGGGAAACAGATTGTTATCGTGTCGTCCGGCGCGATCGCTTTAGGTCGACAAACTCTTGCATGGAGCGGTCGACAGCTGGAACTAGATGAGAAACAAGCTGCTGCGGCGTGTGGACAGATCAGGTTATGCGCAGAATGGGCCGGAGCATTTCATTTTGAGGCTAATGCTCTTCATCCGGCGCAGATCCTCTTAACTTTAGACGACAGCGAGAATCGACGCAGGTACCTTAATGCACGACACACGTTCGAGATCCTGTTCGCACAGCCAAACGTAATTCCGATCGTCAACGAGAACGACACAGTCGCAACGGACGAGATCCGAGTCGGCGACAACGATCGCCTTGCGGCTCGCGTAGCTCAGATGATCAGTGCAGATCTACTAGTCCTATTGTCCGACGTAAGAGGACTCTATACAGCGAATCCGGCGACCAACCACGATGGCGCTAGTTTGATTCATGAGGTAAATCAAATCACGTCCGATATTGAAGCGATGGCTGGTGGTTCAGGTTCAAACGTTGGATCAGGAGGAATGAAAACCAAAATTGAAGCAGCAAAAATCGCCGCGGCGGCTGGCTGTCACATGCTGATTGCCTATGGAGTAGAGTCGCATCCGATTAACTCACTACTTAACGGAGCCGAGTGCACGTGGTTTAAGGCAGGTGCTAATCCAAGTAGTGCTCGAAAACACTGGATTCTCGGCAAATTACGATCGCACGGAACTTATGTGGTGGACGACGGCGCCGCAAGTGCTTTGATGAAGGGTAAGAGCTTGTTGCCTGCTGGTGTTGGTCAGGTGAGAGGAGACTTTGAACGCGGCGATGCCGTAACGATAGAGACAATGACGGGCCAAATTATCGGTAAAGGATTGTCGGAGTACTCATCCGCACAGGCAACTCGCATAATCGGCTTGCACTCACACGAGATCGAGAAAACACTTGGCTTCAAGTATCGCGATACCCTTATTCATCGCGATGACATGGTTGTGGAAGCGTCGATCGGATAGTCGATGGAATCGAAGATCGAAGAAACAGTAGACGTCCGAAACTTGATGGAGAGATTAGGACATCAGGCTCGCCAGGCCTCCCGTGTGCTTTCTATTGCTGCCGCTGACCAAAAAATGGCGGCCTTAATTTCCGCTTCTAAAAAGATTCGCGAATCTACTGCCGATATCACCACTGCTAATAACTCCGACATGAAGCGAGCCGCTGAGGCTGGTTTAAGTGAGGCGTTTCTTGATCGCTTGAAATTGAATCCTGAAAGAATCGCGGCGATGGCCAAAGGGCTGGAATTGATTGCCACATTGCCGGATCCTGTAGGTTGCATCCTGGCACAATGGGAACGACCAAATGGACTTCACATTGAGCGCGTTAGCGTGCCCCTGGGTGTCATTGGAATCATCTATGAGTCGAGACCAAATGTTACGGCCGATGCTGGAGCGCTTTGTTTGAAATCGGGGAATGCCGCGATCCTTCGTCCTGGTTCAGATAGTTTCGAAACGTCGCAAAGTATCGCGTACTGTTTGCAAGAGGGGTTGCGATCCGCAGGCCTTCCCGAAGCCTCGATTCAGATGGTTCCAGTCAATGACCGCGCGATCGTGGGTGAGATGCTAACCATGACGCGGTACATCGACATCATAATCCCTCGCGGCGGGAAATCTCTAACTCAACGAGTCATAGCAGAAAGCAAAATCCCAACAATCCAGCATCTCGACGGCAACTGTCACACTTATATTCACGAGTCAGCGGATCCACAAATGGCGCAAAGGATTTTGTTCAATGCCAAGTTGCGGCGAACCGGTATTTGTGGTGCTACGGAGTCTGTACTGATTGACTCTTCAGTTGCTCGTCAGTTGATACCTGAGCTACTCACTCCTCTAATCGACGCCGGTTGTGAAGTCCGTGGAGATGAAACTATATCTTCGATCGACAGTCGAGTGATTGCAGCGACAGAGACTGATTGGTCTACCGAATATCTGGACGCGGTGGTTTCAATGAAGACAGTATCTAGCGTGGACGAAGCCATTAATCACATCAATCATTATGGCTCGCACCACACAGACGCGATTATCGCGAACGATCCCGCGGCAGCCGAGAAGTTCCTCAACGAAGTGGACAGCGCAATTGTGATGGTTAATGCTTCCACGCAATTTGCTGACGGCGGCGAGTTTGGGATGGGAGGCGAAATTGGTATTGGTACAGGGCGACTCCATGCGCGTGGACCTGTCGGTGTTGAACAGTTAACGACGTACAAGTATGTAGTTCGTGGGAATGGGCAAATTCGCTCTTAAGGAGCTGCTAGACTCATAAAGACACCACACGCTTTAGCGTTGTGGAGTTTCAACTTCTTCACTACAGCGCTGGCTCAACCAAGAGCGCCGACACCACACGCTTTAGTGTTGTGGAGTTTCAACTTCTTCACTACCTGCTCCTGAGATTATTGCTCCTAGTTTGAGGCAATTTTCTTATCCTAGGTTCTTGTGGCCTATGCTATAGCGAAGAAGTTGAAGCTCCACGACGCTAAAGCGTGTGGTGTCTAAACCGTTTTGATGGGCTACTGCTAGGTGATCGGTGTCACCCCGGGAACGTATCGGGGTCTCAACAAAAATTAGAAACACGAAGCAGCCCTGCTTGTCTGAGTAAACAGATAACCAAATGAACGTTCTTCTCTGCGTCTCAGCGTTCTCAGCGCCTTCTTAGAAACAACCTTGAAAACTGTGTAGCTAACGTCAAAACTCGAACATTCCAATCGAACAAGTTGGGAAGGGTGGGCTTGCCCCCGCTGACTCACCCTAAACGAACTCTAGAACTCAATGAATCGTGTAAGGTGAGTCAGCGGGGGCAAGCCACCCTTCCCAACTTGTTCAATTCCAAGTTTCATTTTGTTATCTGCTTTTTCTTGTAAAAGCGGTGAAGGTCTGCGTTAACAATTGCATGGGCGTCTTTAATGAGGAGACGCAGAGAGGTTTTAAGAAGTCACTAAGGCACAAATATACGAGGTGTTTGATCCTAATTGGTAGGGTAGGTCTACCGCTTCCAGTAGCGCTTTATTCGATCGGCAAGGAAGTGGAAGGGAACGTATTCTGCAGTTCGTCCTGAACGGCGCAGTTCCTCAACCATGCGCATGGCTCCGTCGGCGTTTCGAGTGTGGACCATTATCGTTGCTGCGCGCTGGATCTCCGGATTTAAACTCAACCATAAAGCAATAGCGTAACCAGTTCGTTCGTCGTCGGTAGATTCCGCGTGGTAATGCTCAGGGTGAAGGTCATGATCTAAAAAGATCGCATCATATGAGCCCCCCTGAAGCAGCTCCTGAGCTTGCGTTACGTTCTCAGCGATATCCAGGAAG